>JAZUFJ010000208.1:0-2465 GCA_045640645.1 Lachnospiraceae bacterium | reverse complement strand
TTATACGGAACTTTCGAAGAATAGAATAGTTGCAGGTGGGGACAACATCTGTGAAACTGGATATATGTCTTGGAAGTATTTTTACGGCTTTTTATAGATTATTGAGAAGGGATGACAAACAAAATGAAATTGAGAAATGTTATTTTAAAAAGTGTTATGGCTTTGGGAATAGCGGCAGCTATGATAGTGACTCCAGCACAGGAGGCTTATGCGGTGACAAACGCTACTATGGCTGGTGTGGATATGGGAATGCTTAATGCAGAGTACTGGCTTAAGGAGTGGGAGAGAGATATCCCTCTAGCGGATAATGCAACGATAGCAAAGCTTAATCTTGCAAATTTTTCTAAGGTAGATGCTAACCTTACAGAGCTTTATTATGAAAGCGAAACCTTTGATGGAGATAATCTAAAGGCTAAGCTTGCAGGCTTTACTAATCCTAAAAATCTATATATTAATGGTCAGCCAGTAGCAGACAGCTATTATGCAGCTATTAGGAATAATATTGCTTCTGGGAAAACTGCTCCAGTTATGAATGTTAGATATGCTATAGCAGTTAATCGTACAGTATTAAAGGATTTACCATATTCAGATATGTTATCTGACAGCCCTACCGATGCTGATTGGGATAACCTGGTAAGCACTGCAGTATTCATTAATGATCCGTTAGTGTGTTATTTCGCTACAGGCGATGGAAAATATACCTATGTAAAGAGCACCCTGTGTACCGGCTGGATACCTACCAGTGATATCGCTATATGCGCCAGCAAGGATGAATGGTATATGGCTACACATCCATTATTCCGTCTTGTAGTTACAGGAAGTGAAATCACAACAGAAGATTCGGCAGCTAATCCGGATCATTCAGCGGTAAGGTTAACAATGGGCACAACCCTGGAACTATGTGAGACACCAGGTACTGTAGATAACAGGGTAACGTGGTATAATTATGTTGTGGTACTTCCTGGAAGGGATAAGGACGGTAATTATGTCAGAACTATGGCTACTATTCCGATGAACAGAGATGTATCTATAGGATATCTGCCGTTGACTCCACGTAATATATTGAATCAGGCATTTAAGGGCCTTGGAAATCGCTACGGCTGGGGAGGCTCTCTTAATGCTCAGGATTGTTCATCATTTGTAAGAGAGATATATCAGTGCTTTGGATTGGTATTACCACGTAATACTACCTGGCAAGCAAATATGAGCTGTAAGGTAATAAATGTTGCGGGAATGAGCGATATTGAAAAAGAAGCTATTCTTCTTGCTACTCCAGCAGGGGCTATTATCCAGTTCCCTGGTCATGAAATGCTATATTTAGGAGCAGCAAATGGTGATTATTTTACTATTAATGATGTAAGCTCACTTGCAGTGCCTATGGGAGATCAATATAAGGTAGTCAGGGGAAGAAGTGTTGTAGTAAATGGCATGAAGAATACACAACGCGCAAACGGAACTACTTGGCTTAATAATGTAAATAAAATCATAGTGCCATGGCAGCTTCCTTAGTATTGATTATGATTGCGATTAAAAACAATCATATTGGTAGTTGATGACAATTGTAATCGTAATTAAAAGCAGTTGTGATTGTAATTAAGAGTAAATAATGCTGAAAAAAACCAACTGAAGTTATGGCTGATAATAAGCGTAGCTGAAATTAAGAACGGTAATGATTATATTCAGGATGAATCGTAAAAAGTTGACATAAAATAGAAAGATATTGGAGGAAATAAAATGTTAGTGACTTTAAAAGAAATAATGGAAATAGCTGAGGAGAAGAAGATAGCAATAGGTGCTTTTAATGCTTCAGGGCTTGAAGCTATAGAAGCAGAGCTTGCTGCTGCAGAAGAGCTTAATCTCCCGGTAATAATACAATTTGCACAGTGTCATGAGCCTTGGATACCATTAAAGACGATTGGACCTATTATGGTAGATATGGCAAAGAAGGCAGCTGTTCCGGTATGTATACATCTTGATCATGGCGAGACATTGGAATATTTGGAGGAAGCTTTAGAGATAGGCTTTACAGGCATTATGTATGATGGCTCTGTACTTCCATATGAGGAAAACCTTGCTAACACAAAGAAGGCTGTAGAAATGGCTAAAAAGTATGGCGCTTCAGTAGAGGCAGAGCTTGGTTCCATGGGAAAGAGAGAATCGGGAGCAGGAGACTCTGGGGCAGGAACAGACGATGACACTAAGATATATACAGATCCTGATCTTGCAGCTTCATTTGTAAAAGAAACTGGAATTGATGCTTTGGCATGTTCCTTTGGAACTACTCATGGAATCTATTTAACAGAGCCAAAGCTTGATTTTGATGTTGTAAAAAATGTAAGAGTAAAATGTAATAATATTCCTGTTGTTATGCATGGTGGTTCAGGCGTAAGCACTGAGGATTACCACAAGGCAGTTGATGCAGGCGTGCGTAAAATCAATTATTTCACATACATGGACAAGTCTGG
>JAZUFJ010000207.1:0-2725 GCA_045640645.1 Lachnospiraceae bacterium | reverse complement strand
AAGGTTGGTCCTGATGGACTTAATAAGTGCTCAGCTATCAAGCAGGTAGCATCTGGCCGTTTTGGTGTAACCAGCAAGTACTTAGTTAGTGCAAAAGAAATACAGATTAAGATGGCTCAAGGTGCAAAGCCTGGTGAAGGTGGACACCTTCCAGCAAAGAAGGTATATCCTTGGATAGCTAAAACCAGACATTCTACTCCAGGTGTAAGCCTTATTTCTCCACCACCTCATCATGATATATATTCAATTGAGGATTTGGCACAGCTTATATATGACCTTAAAAATGCTAATAAAGATGCAAGAATATCTGTAAAGCTTGTATCAGAGGCAGGTGTTGGTACTATTGCAGCCGGTGTTGCAAAGGCAGGCGCAAGTGTTGTTCTTATATCAGGATATGATGGAGGAACAGGAGCTGCTCCAATAAGCTCTATACATAATGCAGGTCTTCCTTGGGAATTAGGTTTAGCAGAAGCACATCAGACCCTTGTAGCTAATGGTCTTCGTAATAAGGTTATCATTGAAACAGATGGTAAGCTGATGAGCGGTAAGGATGTAGCTATAGCAGCTATACTTGGTGCAGAAGAATTTGGTTTTGCAACTGCTCCACTTATTACAATGGGATGTGTAATGATGAGAGTATGTAACCTTGATACATGTCCAATGGGTATAGCAACACAGAATCCTGAGCTTAGAAAGAAATTCAGCGGAATACCGGAATATGTAGAAAACTTTATGGTATTTGTGGCTGAAGAGCTTAGAAATTATATGGCTAAGCTGGGTGTAAGAAGCGTAGATGAGCTTGTTGGAAGAACTGATCTTATAAAGAAAAAGAGCGGTCTTAAGGGCTTCTCTGAAAAGCTTGATTTCTCAAGAATACTTTTGACAGTAGGCGATTATGTTTCAGTTGATTCGTCTTATAACAAGAAGGAAGCATTTGATTTTGCTCTTGATAAGACAGCTGATGAAGTGAAGCTTCTTGGAAACAGAGCTTTAAAGAAAGCTATTAAGGATGGAGTAAAGAAAGATATAAGCATTGAGCTTCATAATACAGACAGAAGCTTTGGTACCCTTACCGGAGCTGAAATAGTAAGGAATCATAAAGAAGGCCTTGCAGAAGATACAATCACTGTTAACTGTACCGGTGTAGGCGGACAGAGCTTTGGAGCCTTTATTCCAAAAGGTATGACTATCAGCTTAAAGGGCGATGCAAACGATTATCTTGGAAAAGGCTTATCTGGTGGAACTATAGCGGTATACGCAGATGAAACAGCAAGCTACAAGCCTGAAGAAAATGTTTTAGCAGGTAACGTTGCTTTATATGGAGCTACATCAGGAAAGCTGTTCATAGCAGGACGTGCAGGAGAGAGATTCTGTGTAAGAAACTCTGGAGCTATAGCAGTAGTAGAGGGTGTAGGAGAGCATGGCTGTGAATATATGACAGGTGGAAAGGTAGTAGTCTTAGGACCAACAGATAAAAACTTTGCAGCTGGTATGAGCGGCGGTATAGCTTATGTCCTTGATGAAGACAACAGACTTTATAGAAACATGAACAAAGCTCAGATCCTGGTAGAACAGATTGAAAGTCAGGGAGAAAAAGAAGAGCTAAGACATATCATTAAAGAGCATGTTGACAGAACTGCTTCTAAGAAGGGACAGGAAATACTTGATAGCTTTGATGAATATATTCTTAAGTTCAAGAAGATAATTCCTGAAGATTATAAGAAGATTATAGTTCGTACCAAAGAATATGAGAAGAGAGGCTTCTCCTTTGAAGAAGCTCAGATAGAAGCTTTTAATGATTTAGTAAACGTAAAGAGAGGGTAAGATTATGGGAAAACCAACCGGATTCATGGAATACAGTAGGAAATGCGGTGAGACCATAGCTGTATCCCAGAGAATAGAAAATTTTAAAGAATTTCACAAATCATTGTCTATGGAAGAACAGAAAAAGCAGGCAGCAAGATGTATGGACTGCGGAGTGCCTTTCTGTCAGGCTGGAACAATGATAGCAGGAATGGCTTCTGGATGTCCTTTAAATAATCTGGTTCCAGAAATAAATGATGCTGTATATAGGGGAAATTTTGAACAGGCTTACAGCCGTCTTTCAAAGACACATTGTTTCCCTGAGTTCACATCAAGAGTATGTCCGGCGCTTTGTGAAGCAGCCTGTACCTGTGGATATGATCAGGAAGCAGTAAGCACAAGAGAAAATGAGAAATTTGTTATAGAATATGCCTACTCAAATGGTCTTGTTGAACCTAACAAAAAAAATGTAAATAAGACAGGTAAAAAGATTGCTGTAGTAGGTAGTGGACCATCCGGACTTTCTACAGCTTTCTGGCTAAATCAGAGAGGCCATGAAGTGACTGTTTATGAAAGAAATGACAGATGCGGTGGACTTTTAAGATATGGTATTCCTAATATGAAGCTTGAGAAGAGCGTTATAGACAGACGTCTCAAGGTTATGGAAGAATCAGGAATTGAATTTAAATGCAATGTTAACGTAGGTGTTGATATAACAAAGGATCAGCTCCTTGAACAGTATGACAGAGTGGTTCTCTGTGGTGGAGCTTCAAAGCCAAGAGATATTAATGCTACTGGAAGAGATGCAGAGGGAATATTTGAGTTGTTTGTTCCAGGAATAGGAGAAGGAGAACTTTATAAGTACATTATAGAGACACAAGATGGTTCAAAGCTATATAAGTCTGATCCATATGCAAACTAT
>JAZUFJ010000206.1:0-9253 GCA_045640645.1 Lachnospiraceae bacterium | reverse complement strand
GGTGTTGATGGCGATGTTATCATCGTATCATACGATGCTACACATGACGGACTTCAGTATACATTAGATGGCAAGATTTCTTGTAACGTAGAGTGTAACCCACTTCAGGCTGGTTTCGCTGAAGACGTTATTAAGAAACTTGAAGCTGGTGAAACAGTTGATAAGTGGACACTCGTTGTTGACTCAGCATTCGTTGCTCCTGGTATCGAGAGCGCTTACGCTACAACAATGACTCAGGAAGTATTAGATGGTCGTGCATACTAATTAGAATTTAGTAAACACACTTGTGAATACACAATGATGAACTAAAGATAGGGAGGGCGTCTTTATGGCTCCCTCCCTATATTTTATAAGACTTTAGGAGGTAAAAAGGATGGATAGCAATATCGCTTTGACGATGCGTGGAATATGCATGACGTTCCCTGGTGTAAAAGCGCTTGATAATGTTGATTTTACATTGAAAAAAGGCGAGATCCGTGCTCTCATGGGAGAAAATGGAGCAGGAAAATCTACCCTGATTAAATGTCTTACCGGTGTAAACAAGTTTGAAGCTGGTGAGATTCATGTTGATGGAATAGAAGGTCCTATTGTTAATAAAGATACAATGGATGCACAAAGCAAAGGTATTTCAACTGTTTACCAGGAAGTTAACCTTTGTCCAAACCTCTCTGTTGCAGAGAACTTATTTATCGGTCGTGAACCGGTTACAAAAATTGGTACAGTTAACCGTCGTAAGATGAATCAGATGGCTGCTGAACTTATGAAGAGTCTTGAACTTGACATTGATGTTACACAGAATTTGGAAAATTATTCACTGGCAATGCAGCAGATGATCGCTATTGCCCGTGCTGTAGATATGAATAGTAAGGTTCTTATCCTTGATGAGCCTACATCATCACTTGATGATAACGAAGTTGCTAAGCTTTTCGGAATGATGCGTAAGCTTAGAGATCAGGGAGTAGGTATTATTTTCGTTACACACTTCCTTGAGCAGGTTTATGAAGTATGTGATGGTATCACAGTACTTAGAAATGGTACCTTAGTAGGAGAATATAGTATAGAAGAGCTTCCTAGAGTAAAACTTGTTGCAGCTATGATGGGTAAAGATTTTGATGATCTTTCATCTATTAAACCAGAGGGAACAAAAGATTTCAGCGATGAGCCATTAGAAATCGAAGCAAAAGGTCTTTCACATGCTGGAACAATTAAGCCATTTGACCTTGATATCCATAAGGGAGAGGTTGTAGGTCTTACAGGTCTTCTTGGTAGTGGACGTAGTGAGCTTGCAAGAGCTATCTATGGAGCAGACAGAGCTCAGACAGGTACTCTTAAGGTTGACGGAAATGAAGTTAAGATCAAATCTCCTATAGATGCTATGAACCTTGGTATGGGTCTCCTTCCTGATGACAGAAAGGCAGAGGGTATCATAGGTGATATGTCTGTACGTGATAATATTGTTCTCGCTATGCAGGCTAAGCAGGGAATGTTCAATAAGATTCCAATTTCAAAGCAGTATGAAATTGCTGATAAGTTTATTGATTTATTACAGATAAAGACAGCTAGTAGAGAAACACTTATTAAGCAGTTATCAGGTGGTAACCAGCAGAAGGTTATTCTTGCCAGATGGCTTGCTACAAATCCTGATTTCCTTATTCTTGATGAGCCTACTCGTGGTATCGATATCGGTACAAAGACTGAGATTCAGAAGCTGGTTATTCAGTTAGCAGAAGAAGGAAAGAGCGTTATCTTTATCTCTTCAGAAATAGAAGAAATGCTTCGTACATGTAACCGTATGGCAGTCCTTCGTGATGGTCAGAAGGTTGGAGAAATCGAAGGTGAACAGATGACACAGGAAGGCGTAATGCACGCTATTGCAGGAGGTGACCACCATGAATAAAATTAAAAAAATCACTAAAATGCAGTTGTTCCTGCCAATATTCAGTATGATTCTTGTCATGCTTCTGAACGTTGTTTACGATATAGCCTCTGGAAATTCACCTTTCTCTTTCTTTCAGATAGCTACACAGGTAACTACATCAGGAAACACAATTGTATTTGGACGTCTTATTGACGTATTAAACCGTGGTAGTGAGGTAGCTATTCTTGCCATCGGTATGACACTTGTTGTATCTGCTTCAGCCGGAACAGATATTTCAGTAGGATCAGTAATGTCTCTTGCAGGTGGTATGTGCTGTATGTTACTTGCAGGATATGGTGTAACAAACGTTAGCGAATATAAGGTTCCACTTGCTGTAGGTATCCTTGCTGGTATCTTAGTAGCAGTTGTCTGTGGTATCTTTAATGGTTTCTTGGTAGCTTACCTGAATATTCAGCCGATGGTAGCGACGCTTATTCTATGGTCGGCAGGTCGTGCTATAGGTCTTCTGTTATGTAACAGTGCAATCGTATATGTACGTGTTCCATCTTTCCAGTTCTTGGGATCTTATTGTGGAATGATACCTACACCAATTATAGTTGCTGCAGTTTGTGTAGCTGTTACAGCATTAATACTTAAGTTTACAGCTGTAGGTACTTTCGTACAGGCCGTAGGTATTAACAGAAAGGCAGCTAGAATTTCTGGATTTAACTCAGCAAAGATTATCCTTATCTGTTATGCAGTTTGTGGTCTTTGTGCAGGTATTGCAGGTATTGTAGCTACATCACGTATCTATTCAGCAGATACAAATAATATCGGACTTAACTTAGAGCTTGATGCCATTCTTGCAGTTGCTCTTGGTGGTAACAGCCTTGGCGGTGGTAAATTCAATCTTGCAGGTTCTATTATCGGTGCATATACTATTCAGGCTATTACTACTACTCTTTATGCTTTGAAGGTTTCATCAGCTGAAGCTCCTGTTTATAAGGCTATCGTAGTAGTACTGATTGTTGTCATCCAGTCTCAGCCTGTAAAGGATTACTTTAAGAAACTTTCTGCAAAGAAAGCTAACGCAGAGGAGGCAAAGTAGGATGAAAAAGATTAAGATTAATAGTAATAACGTTTTGCTTCTTATCACAATTGTTTTGTTTGTAGCAATGTATAGCATGGGATGTGTAGTATATTCTAACAAAGGTTTTACACATTTACAGACATTCCTTAATGTTCTTATTAATAATGCGGGTCTTATCTGTGTTGCAGCTGGAACTACTTGTGTAATGCTTACAGGTGGTATTGATATTTCTGTTGGATCTGTAGTAGCCATGGACTGTATGATTATTGCAGTAGGTATTGAGAAAAAGGGTATGAACAGTGTTGTTCTTATGCTTATGGTACTTCTCATTGGTCTTGTTTTTGGCCTTGTTCAGGGATATCTTATAGCTTATCTTCAGATTCAGCCATTTATCGCTACTATGGCAGGTATGTTCTTTGCAAGAGGTATGACAGCAGTTATCGATACTGACCAGGTTAGTATTCAGACAGATAAGCTTTTTGTAGCTTTATCAAATGCAAAATTTAAAATACCTTTTGGTATTGGAGCATATACAAATAAGAAGGGTGTTTTACAGATACCTTATGTACGTCCAACTGTAATCGTAGCAATCATCGTAGTTATAGCTATCTTCTTAATGCTTAAATATACAAAGTTTGGTAGAGCTATATACGCTGTAGGTGGTAACCAGCAGTCAGCTACTCTTATGGGACTTGATGTTGCAAAGACAAAAATGTTCACATACGTATTAGCATCTTTCTTATGTTCAATCGGTGGTATCTGCTACTGTTTGAATACAATGTGTGGTACTACAACACAGGCTCTTGGACTTGAAATGGATGCCATTTCTTCAGCCGTTATCGGTGGTACTCTTCTTACAGGTGGTGTAGGTAACGTAATCGGTACATTATTCGGTGTTATGATCAATGGTACAATTTCTACACTTGTTAAGTCAAATGGTAAGCTGGTAAGCTCATGGGCTAACATTATCACAGCTATACTTCTTTGCTTCTTTATTCTCCTTCAGGCTATTTTTGCTAAGGTTAAGGAAAGCAAGAAAGCATAATATTAACAAAAGCATAGTAAAATATGTTATTATAAAGGCGTCTCCATATGGAGGCGCCTTTGTTAGGTTATGTTATTGTTAAGCAGGACATGTTCATACATAAAAAGTAAAAAGAAAATAGATTTATATGAAACAAAAAGGGTAGTTAAATATGGAAAAGGAATTAATACAGGATTATACAAGAAGAATATCCCAGGCAAAAGCTAGTGAGATTATAGTAATAATATATGAGCTATTTGACAAATATACAGAGGATGCTTTGTCTGATTATAATAATGAAGATTATTCTGGCTTTAATCATAATCTTGAGGCCGCTATTAACTGTGTACAGGATCTGTGTGATGCTCTTGATTTCAGCTATGAGCTGGCTAATCCTCTTATGAAAATATACGCATATGTGAAAAAAGAATTATCTCTTATGATGATAAGACGAAAAACAGATAACCTTGAGACTGTAAGAAAACAGATGGGAGAGCTTAAGAAATCTTTTGAGGATCTGGCAAAAAATGATAGCTCTGAAGCGGTGATGCAGAATACTCAGACAGTATATGCAGGGCTTACCTATGGTAAGGGAAGTCTTAACGAAAGCATAGCTAATAATAGCAGCAACAGAGGATATACTGTGTAAATTGACGCTTATGATAAAGCATGATAAAATTTCTTAGTTGGTGAGGTGAAAATAATGGAAATAACAATAAAAGATTTATATGATTTGAGCCATTCAAAGGCAGGAGAATATTTAAGTAAATTTACATATCCATGGGAAGCTCTTGATGGTATAAAGAACCTGATTCTTGAAATAGGAGCTACCTTAAGTGAAGAAGAATATGATCATCCAAAGGATAATGTATGGATAGCAAAGGATGCAAAGATATATCCTAATAATTATATTGACGGACCTTGTATTATTGGGCATGAGACAGAGGTTCGACCTGGTGCTTTTGTAAGAGGAAGTGCTTTAGTGGGCGATAAATGTGTAGTAGGAAATTCGACTGAACTTAAAAATGTGATTCTTTTTGATAATGTTCAGGTGCCACATTACAATTATGTAGGCGATTCGATTTTGGGATACAAATCACACATGGGAGCTGGATCTATAACCAGTAATGTTAAGTCTGATAAGCAGCTTGTAGTTATAAAATGCGGTGAAGTAAACATTGAAACCGGTCGTAAGAAGGTGGGAGCAATGCTTGGAGACTTTGTTGAAGTTGGATGTAACAGCGTACTTAATCCGGGAACTGTATTAGGTCGTGAGGCCAGTGTTTATCCTACATCATGCGTAAGAGGTGTAATACCGGCAGGACATATATTTAAGGATAAAGATAATATAATTAAAAGAGATTAAGGAAAAATAATCGATAATAAATATAAAATGAGATTGTTCTTAAAAAGGAGAAAAAATGGGTAAATATTTTGGAACAGATGGCTTTAGAGGAAAAGCAGGAGTAGTGCTTACCGCTGAGCATGCATTTAAAATCGGACGCTTTCTTGGATGGTATTACGGAAAAGAAAAAAAGGCAAAGATAGTTATCGGAAAAGATACCAGACGTTCATCATATATGTATGAAAGCGCTTTAGCTGCAGGAATCACATCCTCAGGTGGAGATGCATATCTCTTACATGTTACCACAACACCATGCGTGAGCTATATTACAAGAACTGATAAGTTTGATTGTGGAGTAATGATATCTGCCAGCCATAATCCATATTTTGATAATGGAATCAAGCTTATGAACCAGGATGGCGAAAAGATGGAGGATGATGTTCAGGCTCTCATCGAGAAGTTCATTGATGGCGAATTGAATGATGTTGAATGGGCAGTTGAGGCTAATATCGGAGCAACAATCGACTATTACGGAGGACGTAATCGTTATGTTGGATATCTTACAAGTGTAGTACCAACCTCTTTTGAAAACATGAAGGTTGCTCTTGATTGCGCTAACGGAAGCTCATGGATGTTAGGCCGTGCAGTTTTTGATGCTCTTGGCGCAAAGACTTATGTTATAAATAATGCCCCTACCGGAATAAATATTAATGATAAGGCAGGCTCAACACATATTGAAGGGCTGCAGGAATATGTTCGTCAGAATAAGGTTAACGCTGGATTTGCCTTTGATGGAGATGCTGACAGATGCCTTGCTGTTGATGAAAATGGAAATCTGGTAAACGGTGATGTCATAATATATATCTGTGCAAAATATCTCAAGTCAAAAGGACAGTTGAAGAATGATACAGCTGTTACTACTATCATGTCAAACTTTGGACTTTATAAAGCATTTGATAAGGCTGGCATAAAGTATGAAAAGACAGCAGTTGGCGACAGATATGTTTATGAGAACATGAAAGCCAATGGACATATAGTAGGTGGTGAGCAGTCAGGACATATTATTTTATCTGAATATGCCCGTACAGGTGATGGTATTCTTACGGCTATTATGCTTATGTCAATATTAGCTGAAACACAGCTTCCATTATCTGCTTTAGCTGCTGACGTAACAATGTATCCTCAGGTACTAAAGAACGTTGAGGTAGATGACAAAGAGGCTACTCTTTCTGATCCGGCAGTAAAAGCTGCGGTAGATAAAGCTACAGAATATCTTGGAGAGGATGGACGTGTGCTATTACGTGCATCCGGAACAGAGCCAGTGCTAAGAGTAATGTCAGAAGCGTCCACTCATGATGATTGTGAGAAGTGTGTGGACGATATCATTAAGGCTATGGACGAATCAAAACATCTTAAAAAGATTAGATAAATTTAGCAGATTTAGCGATGTACTAAATTTTTATGATACATAAAAACATTTGATAAAGTGAGTATCAAATTATGGCTAAAGATATACAATTAACACAATATGATAAAATGACAAAGACACCAATAAAAAAACTGTTGGTGTCTTTATCCATTCCTACAGTGATAACAATGCTTATTACCAGCGCATATA
Organism: Lachnospiraceae bacterium; assembly: GCA_045640645.1. Classification (GTDB taxonomy): domain Bacteria; phylum Bacillota; class Clostridia; order Lachnospirales; family Lachnospiraceae; genus JAZUFJ01. Next base: position 2,318 of record JAZUFJ010000206.1, on the reverse strand, counting down.
ATATGGCGGACACAGCTTTTGTAGGAAAGCTGGGAACCAGTGCGTCAGGAGCCGTAGGCGTAGTATTTGGATTTATGTCCGTACTACAGGCAATAGGCTTCTTTTATGGACAGGGATCAGGAAGTATTCTTTCAAGAGAACTGGGAGCAAAAAGAATTAAAGAAGCCAGCGTAATTGCTTCAACGGGATTGTTCTTATCCTTAGGAACCTCAGCTTTAGTAGCTATAATATGTGGTATAAACATAGAGCCGCTTATTAGGATATTAGGAAGTACAGAAACTATTGCAACCTATTCAAAAACCTACATAAGTTACATTCTTATAGCTGCACCGTTTATAGTATCATCTTTTACTATGAACAATATTTTAAGATATGAGGGAAAGGCAGCTCTCGGAGCTGTGGCGATGATGACCGGAGCCATACTTAATATTATAGGTGATCCTATTTTGATGTTTGGTTTTAATATGGGAATAGCCGGAGCAGGCCTTTCAACAGCAATATCACAGATTATCAGTTTCTGTATACTTCTAAGCATGTTTTTAAGAAAGAAGACACAGACTACACTTTCTATAAAACTGGTTACCTTTGATATGTGGAAGATAGGAAATATTATGGGGACAGGTCTTCCAAGCCTGCTTAGACAGAGCCTTGGCGGGTTAAGTGTTGTAATACTTAATTTCCTTGCAAAACCCTATGGAGATGCTGCTATATCAGCTATGAGCATAGTTTCAAGGATATCCTTCTTTGTCTTCTCTATTGGTTTGGGAATAGGACAAGGCTTCCAGCCAATTAGTAGCTTTAATTATGGAGCTAAAAAGTATAAAAGAGTAAGAGAGGCCTATAAGATAACAAATTATTATGCAGGAATACTTATTGGGGTCTTATCCCTCATCGTCCTGGTATTTTCATCAGATTTGATAAAGGTATTCAGAGATGATCCTGCGGTTATAGAAATAGGAACAAGAGCTTTAAGATTACATATTTGTACTTTGATATTTTTACCATATTGTATGGTATCAGAAATGTTTTTACAGACCACGGGAAAGAAGGCAGCAGCAAGTTTTCTTTCATCTGCCAGAAGCGGACTATTTTTTATACCTATATTAATTATAGCAGCAAAGCTGAGAGGACTAGCGGGAATACAGGAGGCTCAGCCTATAGCATATGTGGTATCTGTTTTACCTACGTATATTCTTATTTCAAGATTTATGAAGAATCTTCCAAAAGAAGATGAATAAAACAGTTAAATAAAAAGAAGATGAAAAACAAGACTCCTTAGAATATAAAATTTTTCTAAGGAGTTTTTGTTGTGGTAGCGAACCAAGCGTGTTCTATCGCCGTCAAATTTCACAAAGGCTAAAACTATAATAAATTATAATATACTCAAGAATTGTGTATATTTAACGAAAGAAAATCAATTAATAAAAACACTATGGACAATCACATTTTTTTATGCTTATAATCAATATGCACATAGGTACTACATGTAATGCCAACTCGAGCTCAATCGGGCGTAATTTTCCAATCTTTTTCTGCAGGAAAAAATTAACGTGTATTATTCTCTCATGATTCTACCTGTTTGCTAGTGGCAGGTAGAGATCTAAAAAAATTGTATATGGAAATTACTAAATGAAAATTGAAAATATAACAATGATTCTGTTAGCTTTAATTGCAGCTGCCACAGATTTTATGACCTATAGAATCAGTAATAAACTAATAGCAATAGGCATGATATTAGGTTTAATATGTCAGGTTATATGTAATGGCTACGATGGAATATTAATAGGTCTGGCAGGAGGAGCCATGCCGATATTATGCCTGGGTGTATTTTTTGTACTAAGGCAGTTTGGGGCAGGAGATATAAAGCTTCTAAGTGTTTTTGGGTGCTTCGTGGGCCCTTTAAAAATCATATATTTAACAGGATTTTCCATAGTGATCGGGGGTTTTATCGGAGCTATAAAAATAATGCTATACGATAATGATAGAGAAAAAATTAAGATACGCTTTGCCATTCCAATTTTTATAAGTGTACTTATGTATGCAGGAGGATTGTTTTGAGAAGAAAAAAGCTGATTTTTCTAGGTATAGAGCTCAATTATGCTAAGCGTCTTTCAGAATACATATGGGGACAGGAAGAAGATAATTTTGATATTAGAATTTATTCAGAATTTAATATTTTTATCGAAAATGAAAAAGGTCATATGATTGAAATGACCAACACTTTCTACGGAAAGGATCAGTACACCTTTACTCAGATTCCTCGCGTAGCTAAGGATTTCTTACAGTATGATTCATTTGATTGGTTAGACCTTCAAAAG
>JAZUFJ010000205.1:0-5704 GCA_045640645.1 Lachnospiraceae bacterium | reverse complement strand
GAAACTGATGTAAAATGGGCTGATTATGCTGCAGCAACAGATGAGTGTTATACGGAAGTATTAGCGCTCAAAGAGCAGGCAGATGCAATTACCGGACTTGATGATAACATTAAATCTGCGAAAGATTTCTATTTTAATACTGTGTGGGATTCCAGAACGTCGCTATTTGAAATCTATGATTTTATAAGTAGGTACTTTAAATTCTTTTATGATGATATTCTGTTCATTCCTGAGGAAGCTGATTATGACCAGTGGTATGATTATTACAATGACCTATATGACTGGTATTTAGCAGCAAAGGAAGGCTATGATTCAATTGGAGATGTTCCAAACTGTCTGGTTGATGAATGGAAGAGATATGGTGACACTCTGGATATGGCTGAATATGCCTGCTATAAATATCAATATGCAGTGCAAAATAGTGATTACCTGTCACTTGAATCTGCAAAGAATATTGACAATAGATATTTTAGAAGTGAGTTTGATGAGAATGGTGATGAAAGCTTTGTAAGTATTGAGTCAAAGGTTTACGATAATATTATAGGGCATGCCGGTGGTGAGACTACGATTGCTAACAACCAGATGAATATTGCTAAACTATTAGCCGGTGAGATTAAAGAATACGCAGGTTTAGATGATGAAGCTAAAGGATCATACGAATTCGAATATGACAGGACAGGAAAGATACTGGTAGGAGATGACAGATTTGAGGCTGTAAGTACTATTTATCCATCACTGTATAATTCCTATGATTCATTCGTTACCATCAAGACTGCTACATTAAGTGGAACAAGAACTATAGTTGTAGAAGCTGAGATTCCAGGGTTCACACAGGAATACAAGGAAACCATTAATCTTGACTCTTCATATACAGAGATTCCCATTAAGCCACCGGTGCTTTCAGGAGATATTGATTTGTCCGTTGCCAAAGATGCACAGATTAAATTATCACTTTATGAGCAGGATGGTACTACATTAATAATAGCAAAAACATTCCCTGTTACCATTAAGAGCGTAAATGATGTAGAATGGACCAACGATGATTTCCTAACAGCAACTGAGGATAATATATTATGCTTCTTGACCCCTGAATCAGATGCTATTGATACTCTTAAAGCAAATGCAGCTATAGAGATCGCTAATATAACAGACGGAGAGGTTGAGATGATGCCTGGATATCAGGAGACTGGTTATGGACATTATGTAGGTACATATCTTCAAGCATCAGCACTTATGAGAGCTATGTATGATATGGGCGTTAGATATAGCATGGATCCATTTTCGTCAAGTGGATCGCATCAGCATGTAAAACTTCCTGAAGAAGTGCTTGCTAAGAAGTCTGGCCTTTGTATAGAAACTTCTCTTGTTATTGCCAGTGCGCTTCAGAGTATGGACATGCATGCAATGCTGGTAATGCCAACGGGTCATGCTCAGGTTGCTGTAGAGGTATGGAATAACGGAGAAGGTGCTGGAGAGTATTTCCTGATAGAAACCACATGTCTTGAGGATGATAGTAATAATGATGATCGAATTAGGAATTATGCAAATTATATGATTGAAAATGGTGTGGAAGATATAAATCCTGATTACAGACCTATTGCATACATGAATGCAGAAGAGTGGAATGAATATATTGCTAATGATCCTAATATGTACATAATAGATTGTGATGATTCTAGAATATTAGGTTTAACTCCATTTGCACATTAAAAGGTGAATAAGGATATAATTGCCTTGACTAATTAGGTTAAGGCAATTTTTTTACCCTCACAAATCGAACATAAGTTCTGATTGTTATGGACATAAATATACTAACGTGGTAAGATAATATGATAGTTAGTAAGGTGAAATTTGGTTAATAGGTCCAGCTTGTACGAGTAATATTATTGTGTATCATCTAGTCGGAAAAAACAGGTTAGGTGAGTTCGATTCGTAAAATGGACAAAAATGATATATTTTGTTAAAAAACTGAAAAACACGTTACGAATTTTTGGCGAATAGGACGTTTTTATTTTGAGGTTACCAAGGCATTATGGATTTTAAATTACACTCTGAATATAAGCCAACAGGCGATCAGCCTGAGGCTATTGAGAAGCTTGTAAAAGGGTTTAGGGAAGGCAATCAGTTCATGACTTTACAAGGGGTTACAGGTTCTGGTAAGACTTTCACAATGGCTAATGTCATAGCAGCTCTTAACAAGCCCACACTTATTATTTCACATAATAAAACACTGGCTGGACAGCTCTACTCTGAAATGAAGGAATTCTTCCCAGAGAATGCGGTAGAGTATTTTGTATCCTATTATGATTATTACCAGCCAGAGGCATACGTTCCATCTACAGATACTTATATTGAGAAGGATTCTGATGTTAACGATGAAATAGATAAACTGAGATTGTCTGCGACAGCATCCCTGTCTGAAAGAAGAGATGTGGTAGTGGTAGCCAGTGTATCCTGTATTTATGGTCTGGGAAGCCCTAGCGATTACCTTGACATGATTGTTTCCTTAAGACCTGGAATGGTAAAGGACAGAGATGAGGTAATCCATGAACTGATAGGTATAAATTATGAGCGTAATCAAATGGACTTTGACAGAGGAAAGTTCAGGGTATTAGGAGATACAATTGAGGTCTTTCCGGCATGGGATTCCGACAGAGCTGTTAGAATAGAGTTCTTTGGTGATGAGATAGACAGAATAAGTGAAATAGATGTTCTTACTGGGGAAAGAAAAGCGGAATTGAGCCACCTTTCCGTATTCCCTGCCTCACATTATGTTGTTCCACCAGAGAAAATTTTAAGAGCCTGCGAGACAATAGAGGAAGAATTGACTGAAAGAGTCAAATATTTCAAAAGCGAAGATAAGCTTATTGAAGCCCAGAGAATAGCAGAAAGAACAAATTTTGACATAGAGATGCTTAAGGAAACAGGCTTCTGCTCAGGAATAGAGAATTATTCCAGACATATGTATGGACTAGAGCCAGGTGCTACCCCATATACGTTGATGAATTATTTCCCGGATGATTACCTTATAATAGTAGATGAGTCTCATATGACTATCCCTCAGATAAGAGGTATGTATAATGGTGACCAGGCAAGAAAGACATCTTTAGTAGATTATGGCTTTAGATTGCCCTCTGCAAAGGACAATCGCCCCTTGAATTTTGCTGAATTTGAAAGTAAAATAGACCAGATGATGTTTGTTTCTGCAACCCCTTCTGTATATGAAGAGGAGCATGAGCTTGAAAGAGTACAGCAGATTATCAGACCTACCGGGTTGCTTGACCCAGAGGTAGTGGTGAAGCCTACCGAAGGTCAGATAGATGATTTGATAGGTGAGATAAGGAAAGAGATCGCCTCAAAAAATAAGGTTTTGGTAACTACCCTTACAAAGAGGATGGCAGAGGATCTTACAGATTATATGCGAGAGGTCGGAATAAGGGTAAAATATCTCCATTCTGATGTAGATACCTTAGAACGAGCTGAGATTATCCGTGATATGAGACTGGATGTATTCGATGTTTTAGTAGGTATTAACCTATTAAGAGAAGGTCTTGATATACCGGAGATTACACTGGTAGCCATACTTGATGCTGATAAAGAAGGCTTTCTGCGTTCAGAGACCTCGCTTATACAGACAATAGGACGAGCTGCGAGAAATGCGGATGGACATGTTATAATGTATGCAGATACGATGACAGACTCCATGAGGAACGCTATCAATGAAACAAACAGAAGGCGTAAAATACAGCAGGAATATAATGAAAAGCATGGTATAACGCCAACTACTATTAGAAAAGCAGTAAGGGATCTTATTAGTATTTCAAAGGAAATAGCTAAGGAAGAAATGAAATTTGAGAAAGATCCTGAGTCTATGGATAGAAAAGAGCTTGAAAAGCTTATAGCCCAGGTTCAGAAGAAGATGAAAACTGCAGCTGCAGAGCTTGATTTTGAGACCGCAGCAATGATGCGAGATAAAATGATTGAACTTAAAAAACAGTTAGGAGAAATGAAATGAGTAAACTTTCTATTGTAGTACCTAGCTACAATGAGCGTGATAATGTCGGCAATCTTGTTGATCAGCTTGATACCGCTCTTAAGGGAATAGAGCATGAGATTATCTTTGTTGATGACAGTACAGATGATACCCCTGACGTGATCAATAAAATTATTGAAGGAAATAGTAATGTAAGACTTTTCCACCGAGAGACAGAAAAGGGCCTTGCTACAGCAGTTCTTAAAGGCTTTAGCCTTGCAGAGGGCGATTATATCGCTGTAATGGATGCAGACCTTCAGCACCCACCGGCAATTCTTAAGTCAATGTATGCATGCATGGAGACCGGTGTTGATTTTTGTGTGCCTAGCCGTTTTATTCCTGGTGGCAGTGATGGCGGTCTTAATTTATACAGAAAGTTTGTATCTGGAACAGCGAGATACATTGGAAAGATATTACTTCCTTCTCTTAGGAAGATATCAGATCCTACAAGTGGTCTTTTCATGTTCAGAAAGGAAGCTATTGATGGAGCAGATTTACGTCCTATTGGATGGAAAATCATGGTAGAAGTGCTTGCGATGAGTACATATCATTCAGTTGTGGAGATTCCATATAAGTTCCAGGAAAGACCAACAGGAGAATCAAAGCTTTCTGGTAAGGTTACTCTTGAATATCTTATGCAGATAAAGGATCTTATGAAACGTGGTAAAAAGCAAAGGGATGTTGTAGTTACACGTTGGTCTGAAGAAAAAATGAGAGCAGAAGAGAAGAAGTATGGTATTTAGTTCTTTAATTTTCTTATGTATATTTTTGCCGGTGATGATTATCGGATATTATCTGCTTCCAAAGAAACTGAAAAATATATTTTTAGTTATTGGGAGCTTGATTTTCTATGCCTGGGGAGAGCCTAAATATATATTTATTATGCTCTCTTCCATAATAGGTAATTATCTTTTTGGCATGTTTATATATGCATCGGCTAACAAGGGTACAGAAGCCATAAAAAAGCTGGTGCTGGTATTGTCAGTATTTTTTAACCTGGGAATACTTATATATTTTAAGTATTTTGTTCTAATAATCACTACTATTGATAACATATTCAGCTCTAATCTTACTATACCGGAGATAGCTCTTCCTATTGGTATATCTTTTTACACCTTCCAGGGTATGAGCTATGTAATAGATGTTTACAGATGTGAAGGTAAGATGAAAGAAGATGGCACAAAGGATACACTGGTACAGAAGAACTTTATTAATCTTGCTCTTTATATTTCAATGTTTCCACAGCTTATAGCAGGACCAATAGTAAGATATACAGATATTAAAGATAGTCTTAAAAACAGAAATACTAATCTTGATAATTTCTCAAAAGGTACAGAGAGATTTATTGTTGGCCTTGCGAAAAAAGTAATGCTTGCAAATACAATTGGTGAGATAGCAGATAAGATTTTCACATCAGATTTGTCTTATGTTGGATCTTCAGTAGCGTGGCTTGGAGCGATATGCTACACCTTGCAGATATTCTATGATTTCTCCGGATATTCTGATATGGCCATAGGCCTTGGAAAGATATTTGGGTTTGATTTCATGGAAAACTTTAATTATCCATATATTTCAAGATCAATCACAGAATTTTGGCGAAGATGGCATATTTCTTTATCTACATGGTTTAGGGATTACCTTTATATTCCTCTTGGTGGAAATAGAAAAGGA
>JAZUFJ010000204.1:0-7791 GCA_045640645.1 Lachnospiraceae bacterium | reverse complement strand
CGATATTTTCTTTTGTTCTTATAATTGCATTGGAATATGTATGTAGTAAATACGATACCTATCTTGATTATGCACTAGTTGGTTACATTTCGCTAATCCTGTTCTTAATATATTATTCGTTATATTTTGTTCATAAGGATTTGATAACAAAAACCCTTAGCTATGTTATGAGCGATTCTGATGGTGGTATAGTCTGCTTTGACATAGACGGAAATTGTATATATGTAAATGAAATGGTCAATAAGCTTTATAAAGATGTAGAAAAGCTGACAGAATATGAAACGATTTTTGCTGAATATGAATTTGGTCCTAATATGGATGAAAAGAGATGGGACCGTGAATACGATTTGGACGGTGAAAAAAGATTTTTTGAAATATTTAGTAAAAAATTTGTCAGCGAAAAAGGCGATTATCTGGGATGTTATTTCCTGTTATATGACAGAACAGAGGATATGAAGCTTTTCACAGATGCGACCTATAAGGCAAACCATGATAATCTGACAGGTTTTTATAATAAAAATGGTTTTGAAGAAGCTGTAATAAAGTTAACGGAAGATTACCCTTATGAAACACTTTATTTAATTGCTTCAGATATTAGAGATTTTAAGCTGATAAATGATTTGTATGGCTTTGATGTGGGAAACAAGATAATAAAAGAATTTGCATCGGCTATGCAGGAAACTTTCCCTGATTATGTTGCGTGCTGCAGAATATATAGTGACCAGTTCGCTTTCTGTATGCTGGAAAAGGATATGGTAGAGGAAAATGTTCTGGAGGTGATTGACAGAGTAAAAGAAACTGTGGAAGAAGGACTTCAGAATCTGACTATTCATTTTGGAATATATGAAATGCTGAGAGGTGAGACAGATGTCTCTCTCATGTATGACCATGCCAGAATGGCGATGAGCTCTATTAAAAACAGCTATCAGAGTATTTTTGCTTATTATGATAACCGTATGATGAGACGTGTTAGAAGAGAGAAAGAGCTGGTAGCAGAATTTGATAATGCTTTGGAAGAAGAGCAGTTCCTGATGTATCTTCAGCCGCAGATAAAAGCAGATGGTGGTTTAGTAGGCGCTGAGGCTTTGGTTAGATGGAAGCATCCTGTTTATGGAATGGTACCACCGGGAGAATTTATACCGGTATTAGAAAAATCCGGTCTTATATATAAGCTTGATCGATACATGTGGGAGCATGCAGCAATGAAACTGAGGGAATGGAAGGATAGCGGTAAGAGCAAGTACCATATATCCGTAAACATTTCTACTAAAGATTTTTTACATTTGGATATATACAGAGTATTTGTTAATCTTGTTACAAAATATGATATAGATCCGGCTGTTTTAAAGCTTGAGATAACAGAGTCTGCTCTTATGAACGATCCGGAAAGACAGTTTGCTTTAGTAGCCAAGCTACAGGAATATGGCTTCCATGTAGAAATTGATGATTTTGGAAGCGGATATTCATCACTTAATATGTTGAAGAATCTTAAGGCAGATGTCCTGAAGATAGATATGGGCTTTTTAAGAAGTACGGGTGAGCCGGAGAGAGAAAAGGCTATTCTTGATACTATTATTTCTTTAGCTAAGCAGCTTAAAATGGAGGTTATAACAGAAGGCGTTGAGCTGGAAGAACAGATGATTTATCTTGCAAATGCAGGATGCGATATATTCCAGGGCTTCTATTTTGACAGACCAATACCTGTTGAAGAGTTTGAATATAAATATTTTTAAAAAAAGTTGAAACACCGTTACATTTTGTAACGGTGTTTTTGTATAAAAACCTCATAAAAACCTATAAAAATCGCATAAAAATAGTACATTTTGGCGTTACTATGCATAATTATTCAATGGCGAAAATTTTGACATGATAACCTAAATGTGATAAAATAGCAAAAGCGCGTATGTATGTATGCACGAATTTTATATTATTATAAGGAGGCACTTATGAAAAAGATTTTAAGTCTTTCTCTCGTACTTGCTATGGTAGTAGGTCTTACAGCTTGTGGTGCAACAAGTGAAGCTACTATTGAACAGGTTGAGAAGAAAACAGAGGAAGCAGCTCCTGCAACAGAAGAAGCAGCTCCAGCTGAAGAAGCAACAGAAGAAGCAGCAGTAGAAGAAGCTGCAGCAGATTATCACATTGGTATCGTTACTGGTTCAGTATCACAGTCAGAAGATGACAGACGTGGTGCAGAAGCTTTCCAGGAAATGTATGGCGAAGACAGAATCAAGCTTGCTATCTATCCAGATAACTTTACAGAAGAGCTTGAAACAACTATTCAGACAATCGTTAACTTATCAGATGACCCTGATATGAAGGCTATCGTAGTTAACCAGGCAGTTCCTGGAACAACAGAAGCTTTCAGACAGATCAAGGAAAAGAGACCTGACATCATCTGTATCGCTGGCGAATCACATGAAGACCTTCCAGAAATCGGAAGCGCAGCTGACCTTGTAGCTAACAACGACTTCGTTGCTCGTGGTTACCTCATCATCAAGACAGCTCATGAACTTGGATGTGATACATTCGTTCATATTTCATTCCCAAGACATATGTCATATGAAACAATGAGCCGTCGTGTAGCTATCATGACAGAAGCTTGTAAGGAATTTGGTATGGAATTCGTTCTTGAGACAGCTCCAGACCCTACATCAGACGTTGGTGTAGCTGGTGCTCAGGCTTACATTCTTGAGAAGGTACCTGAATGGGTAGAAAAGTATGGCGAAAAGGCTGCATACTTCTGTACAAACGATGCTCATACAGAGCCACTTCTTAAGCAGCTCCTTGAATACGGCGGATACTTCATCGAAGCAGACCTTCCTTCACCTCTTATGGGATACCCAGGAGCTCTTGGTATCGACTTAACAGAAGAGAACGGTGATTTCGCTAAGATCCATGCTAAGGTAGAATCTTCTGTAAACGAAAAAGGTGGCGCAGGCAGATTTGGTACATGGGCATTCTCATATGGCTACTGCCAGTCAGCAGGTCTTGCACAGCATGCAATGAACGTTATCGATGGAAAGAGCGAGCTCTGTGATATCGACGATCTTGCAAAGGCATACCAGACATTCTCTGGCGAAGCTAACTGGAATGGTTCTAACTACACAAATGCTGAAACAGGCGTTAAGGCTGATAACACATTCCTTGTATATCAGGATACATACATCATGGGTGATCCTGGTAAGTACATGGGCTCAACATCAGTAGAAGTTCCAGAGAAGTATTTCACAATTAAATAATTATTAATAATATTGGGGAAGGATTTTTCCTTCCCCATTTTTAAAGTTTAAGGTGGTTTTAATTATGGGAAACACAAATGCTCCTTTATTGGAGATGAAAAATATTAAAAAGAACTTTTTTGGTAATCAGGTTCTTACAGACATTAATTTCAAACTGGAAGCAGGAGAAGTTTTAGGTCTTTGTGGTGAAAATGGTGCTGGAAAAAGTACTCTTATGAAGATTCTTTTTGGTATGGATGTAATCCGTGAAACAGGCGGATATGGCGGAGATATCATTTTAAATGGTGAAAAGGTTACATTTGATACACCTTTTGAAGCCTTAGAGGCGGGTATTGGTATGGTTCATCAGGAATTTTCATTGATTCCTGGTTTTACAGCAACAGAAAATATTCTTCTTAATAGAGAATCACAAAATAGAACATTACTTTCCGAAATATTTGGGGAAAGATTAAATAAACTTGATCGTAATGACATGGCTGTAAGAGCTGATAAGGCCATTGATAAAATGGGCTTCAAAATAGACGCAAACATGTCTATTAGCAGTATGCCTGTAGGACATATGCAGTTTACTGAAATAGCCCGTGAGCTTAGTAAGGATCAGTTAAAGCTTCTTATCCTTGACGAGCCAACAGCTGTTCTTACAGAAAAAGAAGCAGAAGCTCTTCTTAAGTCTATACGTGGTATGGCTGAGAAGGGAATAGCAGTAATCTTTATTACACACAGACTTCATGAAATTATGGAAGTATGTGATAAGGTTATTGTAATGCGTGATGGATACGTAGTAAGCGATGTACCAGCAAAAGAAACTGATGTTAGACAGATAACAAAGGATATGGTAGGTCGTGTACAGACAGGTTCAAATGAGACCACAAGTGAAGAGGTTCGTGACTACACAGATTCAAAGACTATCATGTCTATTAAAAAGCTTTGGGTAGACATGTCAGGTGAAACAGTTCGTAATGTTAACTTAGACATAAAGGAAGGTGAGATTCTTGGTATCGGAGGTCTTGCCGGACAAGGAAAGCTTGGTATTCCAAATGGTATTATGGGTCTTTGTGAAGCTGGCGGTGAGGTAATATTTGATGGTGAAAAGATAGAGCTTAATAATCCTAGAAAATGCCTTGATAGCGGTCTTGCTTTTGTATCTGAGAGCCGTAGACAGGTTGGATTACTTCTTGACGAGTCTCTTGAATGGAACGTTGCCTTCCCTGCAATGCAGATACAGAACAAGTTCCTTAAAGAGTATCTTGGTGGTTTAGTTAAGTGGCGTGATGAAAAAGCTATCCATGAGGTTACTGAAAAGTATATCGAAGAGTTCGCTATCAAATGTACAAGCTCAAAGCAGAAAGCAAAGGAACTTTCCGGTGGTAACCAGCAGAACGTATGTCTTGCAAAGGCATTTGCGCTTAACCCTAAATTCCTTTTTGTATCAGAGCCTACACGAGGTATTGACGTTGGAGCAAAATCACTTGTATTAAATGCTCTTAAGAAATACAACAAGGAAAGTGGTACAACAATCGTAGTAATATCTTCAGAGCTTGAAGAACTGCGAATGACCTGCGATCGTATCGCTATTGTTTCAGGTGGTAAGGTTTCAGGTATCCTTCCTGCTACAGCATCTTCCGAAGATTTCGGTATGTTGATGGTTAGTCAGGTTAAATAAGGAGGTTAAGATGGACGAAAAGATTCTGGAGAATGAAAAAGTTTCTCTAAAAGATAAATTAAAAGGATTAATGGACAGCTTTGGTCTTCCAAGAATAATTATAGCAGGCTTCCTGCTTTTGCTGTTCATACTTGCTCCTGTTGTAGGCGCTGACCTTCCTACACAGATTACAAACACACTTAACAGATTTAGCTGGAACGCTATTATGGTATTAGCTATGGTACCTATGGTACATTCCGGATGTGGTCTTAACTTTGGTCTTCCATTAGGTATTATTTCAGGACTTTTAGGTGCAACACTTTCTATTGAATGTGGTTTTACAGGTCCTGCTACATTTGTTGGAGCTATATTAATAGCTACACCAATCGCTCTTATTCTTGGAAGCGCTTATGGATGGTTACTTAACAAGATTAAAGGCGGAGAGATGATGATAGCAACATATGTTGGTTTCTCATCTGTATCTTTTATGTGTATGATGTGGTTATTGTTACCATACCACAAGCCTAACATGGTTTGGGGTCTTGCTGGAAAAGGTCTTAGAACTACTATTTCCCTTGAAGGATATTATGATCAGGTATTGGCAAAGTTCTTACAGATCAACATTGGTAATCTTTCTATTCCTACCGGAACACTTTTATTCTTTGCTCTTTTAGCATTTTTAATGTGGGCATTCCTACATACTAAGACAGGTACTGCTATGACAGCAGTAGGCTCTAACCCTACATTTGCTAAGGCAGCTGGTGTTAACGTAGATAAGATGAGATTACTTTCTGTAGTAATGTCAACATGGTTAGCAGCAATTGGTATTTTAGTATATGAACAGGGCTTTGGCTTTATACAGCTTTATATGGCTCCTTTCTATATGGCTCTTCCTGCTGTATCAGCTATCCTTATTGGTGGTGCTTCAGTTAATAAAGCAACTATCGCAAACGTTATCATTGGAACATTCTTATTCCAGGGTATCGTTACAATGACTCCAACTGTTATGAACTCAATGATTCATATGGATATGAGTGAGGTAATAAGAATTATCGTATCAAATGGTATGATTCTTTATGCTCTTACAAGAAAAACAGAAGGAGGAAAGAGATAATGGATAACAAGAAAAAATCAAAAATAGATATTCTTGAGATAATCAAAAATAATTCAGTTCCTCTTATGTTTGTTATTATTTGTGCGATCTGTATTCCTATATCAGGATTTTCGCCAAGCTATCTTATTAACGAGATAGTAACACGTATTGGAAGAAATACTTTCCTTATTCTTTGTCTTCTTATTCCTATTATAGCTGGTATGGGTCTTAACTTCGGTATGACTCTGGGAGCTATGGCAGGTGAAATCGGTCTTATTCTTGTAGCCGATTGGCAGATATGGGGAATACCTGGAATGATCCTTGCAATGATTATTTCTATTCCAATTTCTATTGGTTTAGGTGTTTTCTGTGGAAAGATTCTTAACATGGCTAAAGGCCGTGAAATGGTTACAAGTTATATTATTAGTTACTTTATAAATGGTGTTTACCAGCTTATAGTGCTTTATATGATGGGTAAGATTATTCCTATTAAGCACTTCTCAATCAAGCTTCCAAGAGGATATGGTATCCGTAATACAGTAAGTCTTCTTAATATGAGACAGCATCTTGATAACCTTCTTGCTATTAATATCAAGGGCGTAAAGATACCAGTGCTTACATTTATTATCATTGCCTTACTTTGCTTATTTATTACATGGTTTAAAAAGACAAAGCTCGGACAGGATATGAGAGCTGTTGGACAGGATATGCAGGTAGCAAAGGATGCAGGTATTGACGTAGAGAAAACACGTATTATCTCTATTGTTATGTCTACAGTAATGGCTGGCTTTGGTATGATTATTTACCTTCAGAATATGGGTAATATTTCAACATACAGCTCACATTCTCAGATTGGTATGTTCTGTATCGCAGCGCTTTTAGTAGGTGGTGCTTCAGTAGATAAGGCTTCTATTGGTAATGTATTTTTAGGTGTTACACTTTTCCATCTTATGTTCATCGTTGCTCCTGCAGCAGGTGCGCATATTACTGGCGACTCTATGATAGGTGAATACTTCCGTGTATTCGTATCATATGGTGTTATCACTGTAGCTCTTACAATGTACGAAACAAAGAAACGTAAGATGAAGAGCAAGGTTGGCCAGCAGCTTATGGAAGAACAGAAACTTGAAGAAGAGCAGCTTCAGGGTAACAAGGAGGAGGCATAAGTCATGAATAAGAAAAGAACAATTATTTTTCGTGTGATTGCAGTGCTCCTGCTGATAGCGATAGCTGTTGTAATGTTTATCATTGGTAGAGGTCATACAGTATATTTTGATAACAAGTCTATGGAGTATGATGGACAGACTTTTAAGACACCATATAAGGTTGTAGTTTATGTGGATGATGAGCAGGTTGCTAAGCTCTATGATAAAGAAAGAGGTATGGCAACCAATATTGGCCAGAACTTCAAGATGGTGTTAGAGATTACTGAAAACAAAGGTGAAGAGCCATATTCAGTGTCTGTTGGATTAAAGCTTCCTTACAATATGGATGGTATCATCATTAATTTGCCAGCTCTTTTAGCTGGACAGCCTAAGGCAGCTTATCTAAGTGAATTTATCTCTACTGAACCTGAAGAGGAAGAGGAAGAGGCTACTGATGATATGGGTAGCATTGATATGGGAGAATTCTAAATTGCCATATAATACAAGCGAGGTTGTGCACATGCACAGCCTCGTTTTTTTTATATTGATGGCAGCGGATGCATATGACATGTGCCTTGCTACCTGACTCGGTACACGGTTTCTTGATTGTAGTTGGTATACATGGTACAATTTAATGTGTTGGGGTAGTGAGTAGGAGAACGTGATTGT
>JAZUFJ010000203.1:0-3434 GCA_045640645.1 Lachnospiraceae bacterium | reverse complement strand
ATATTACCGGAAATAATAAAATCACCAGAAGAAGTACTGAGCTTATACAAAGAATAGTATTTTTACTACCTATTATTTTCTTTTCGCTTCCCATTAATTTTCTTCTCCCTTCATTGTAATTTTAAGATATGCAATACCTACTAATAAAAGTATTACCAGTAATACATTTGCTACAGCAGATCCCATACTATACTGGAACTTTTCAAATGATAATTTATATGAATATGTAGACATTAAGTGTGTGGAGTTTACAGGTCCTCCACTGGTCATAACATATACCAGATCATATACCTTAAATGTATAGATAAAGCCAAGAATAAGAATAGATTCTATTGTTGATCTCATCAAAGGAACTGTTATTCTGAAAAACTTCTGAATAGAATTTGCTCCGTCTATTGAAGCGCTTTCATATAGCTCTTCCGGAATCGTTGTAAGACCTGTAGATATCAGAATCGTATTAAATGGTATTCCTATCCAGATATTTGTTATTACGACAGCTGACATAGCTGTTTTGGGATCTGTCAGCCACTCTATATTTTCAGAGATAATCCCAATGGTTTTTAAGAAATAATTTAATATTCCAACATCTGTAGAAAACATAAATTTAAATATTAAGGCTGTTATGGTCATCGGTATCATCCATGGCATCATAAGCAATCCTCTTACAGGCTTTGCAAAAGAAAAGTTTTTGTTAAAGAATAAAGCCAGACCAAAACCTATAATAAACTGGAAGATAAGACAGGCGATAGTAAATACCAGTGTATTCTTGACTGATATCCTGAATACATCATCCTTAAAAAGCTGTACATAATTTTGAAATAGTACAAATTCTCTCTCTCCCTGTACCAGGTTCTTCACTGTTACGTTCTGAAGGCTCAAAATAATATTGCTGACTATTGAATACCCTTCAAATACAATCATGTATATTACAGCTGGAAGCACAAACAGCCACCCTACATTATCGTATTTAAATAGTTTTCTTTTCTTCATAACTCTTCCTCCTCAAAGCTCGATGTTTTTTCCTCGCAGCTCGTATTAAAAAACTTTCAGGTTATGATAATTGCCATAACCTGAGAGTATAATATAATGTCTGTTAAATATTCAAAATACAAAAAAACTATAAAAAGGGGGAATAAACAAAGATTTAATGAAAATTCTTTCTGTATTCCGTTGGAAGCATTCCGGTCGCCTCCCTGAATACCTTTCCAAAATATTTGGAATCAGAATATCCCACCTGCTCTGCTATCTCGTAAAGCTTTAGCTGCGTACCACAAAGAAGCTCCTTTGCCTTTTCAATACGGTAATTCCTAATATAAGTACTAAAAGATTCTCCCACCTCTTTGTGAAATAATGTTCCCAAATATTCCGGAGTAACATTAAGCTTTAGCCCTATCTCTTCAAGTGTGATTCCTGTCTGATAGAATTCATGAATCATGCTTTTAGCTTTTTTAACAGTGAGGTGTGTAACTGTATCGTCTTCCTTTGTGCTGCAAATGATATCAATCAGGAATTCAGAAGCTGAATATAATTCTTCCTTTACATGAGCTCCCATTATTTTTCCTAATAGCTTCTGCTGATCAAGGTTCTTTGTTGATAACGAATTAATCTCTTTAGCTATGCCTATTATCAACCATAAGAATCTGACATAGCATTCCTTGATTTCCTTTGGAATATATATTTTTCCATCATTAAAGTTTCTGTGAAATGCAGACATAATGCTTTCTATTTTCTGTCTGTCACTGGCGCATACAGCGGCCTTCATACCCGCCTCAAGCTCTATAGGATAAATGCAGGAATCTGTTTTAATCTGGGTAATCTTTGGGTATGAGATAAGGACACCATGATCAAAAGAAATATTCCAGTCCATATATGGATACAGATTATTAAAGCCTTCCTGTATATTCTCCACTCCAAAAACTTCTATCCATCCAAGGGAAAGCTTATGCTCATTATTGTTAAGAATTTGATACTGTACCCAGCGCTCAAGCTCGTTAACATTATCATAGTGATATAAAACAATTATCAGAGAATCCCTATAGGATGATTCTATAAGACAAAAAGAAAGATCTTTATATAAAGAAAATACATGTCGTAAATATGCAATTATTTTTTGCCTGTTATCACCGTATTCTTCTCCCAGATAAGTACACAGAAGAACAAATGACTGGTTATCTGAAATATTATAATTATCCTTAAGATATCTCTTGATCTCTTCGCTAATCTCCAGGTGACCACCAATTAATCCCATAAAGACCTGTTCTATTGTGCCTATCTGATCAGGCTTTTTACTCTTTTCGGCTCTTATCTGTTCTTTAACATGCTCCATAGCCTGGGCGAATTCATTATAAGAGATAGGCTTCAAAAGATATTCCGTTACACCCAGCTTCACTGCCTGCCTTGCATATTCAAATTCCGAATATGCGCTTAGCACTATAGCCTTTACCGAAATATCCATGGATGACAGCTTTGATAACATTTCAAGTCCATCCATCTGGGGCATCTTAATATCTGTTATAACCAGCTCTGGCCTCAGCTCAGTAATCATTTCTAGACCCTTTACTCCATTTTCAGCTTCGCCCACAACCTGATAGTCCTCGCTAAGTCTGGTTAAAAGCTTTTGGATTCCTTCTCGTATTCTAATTTCATCTTCTACAATCACTACTCGCATATAAATATCCTCAAAAAAACCACCCCGATACCATGTACCAGGGTGGCAAATATTATTCTAAAGATACTCCTGGCATGTTTATCAGCTTAACTGTGTAAGGCTTATTGCCTTTGACATTAGCATAAACCTTATCGCCCTTTCTTGTAAAGCTTGCTGTCAGGTCAATTTCGTTATTCATATTATATATCACTGTTTCAGCACTACATCCATCCTGAAGCGCATATACTCTTAGCTCCGCATTATCTGCGTAATCATAATCCGGCTTGTTATCACAGTTTCCAATGGCAACTATGGAATTCTGTTTAACCATTAATGGAATATCACAATATCCCATTGTTTCTGTATACCATTTTCCACCTTCATAGCTTTCGCCGCTAAAGAAATCAGTCCAGATTCCCTCTGGCAGATAATATTCTGCTCTTGATTCCTCATTAAAGATAGGAGCTACTAACAGATTATCTCCAAGCATATACTGTTTATCAATATATGGTATATTTTTATCTTCAGTATATTCCAAAACCATTGCTCTTGCCATTGGAATACCGGTTTTGCTGGTATCTATGGCTGTCTTGTAAATATATGGCATCAGCGTAGCTTTAAGCTTTGTAAAGAAACGTACTACATCTACCGCTTCCTCGTCATAAAGCCATGGCACTCTGTAAGATGAGCTGCCATGTAATCTGGAATGTGAGGAAAGTAATCCGAAGCCCACCCATCTCTTATAAACATCTGCTGTAGATGTCTGCTCAAAGCCTCCAATATCATG
>JAZUFJ010000202.1:0-3133 GCA_045640645.1 Lachnospiraceae bacterium | reverse complement strand
TTCGTAAATATTTTCGTGCATATGAGCACCGTGTTCCGTAATTCAAAGAATTCCTTAATTCACTAAGAGAGAAGATACTACATATGAACACAGTCAAAAAGCATCTATATAATATAATCGAGATTGGAAACAAAGATGATTTTCCAAGTAGATTCTTCGACATTTTTATTGTAGTAGTAATAGGAATAAACCTATTTATTACTTTATTTTTAACCTTTGATTCCTCTCTTCCATATGAGCCTGTATTAAAGTTTGTTGAAAACATAACCATTTTCATCTTCGCAATTGAATACATCCTCAGAATATGGACCGCGGAATATTTATTTCCAAAAGAGAAAAGGGCTACGGCAATATTTAAATTTATGATCTCCTTCCACGGAATCATTGATTTATTTTCATTCCTGCCACATTTCCTTCCATTTTTCTTCCCGGCAGGTGTGGTAGCCTTCAGAATCTTCAGGGTAATAAGAATATTCAGATTGTTTAGGATTAATTCCCAGTATGACGCTTTCAATGTTATCACCAGTGTCATCTATGAAAAGCGTAATCAGCTATTATCATCCCTGGCAATGATCCTTATATTTATGATAGCTGCCTCATTAAGCATGTATAGTCTGGAACATGAGGCACAGCCAGAAGCTTTTAAAAACGCTTTTTCCGGAATATGGTGGTCTGTTTCCACCCTCCTTACGGTAGGCTATGGCGATATCTATCCTATTACTGTTGCCGGAAAAATCATGGCGATAATAATTGCCTTTCTGGGCGTAGGCATGGTAGCTATTCCTACAGGTATTATTTCTGCCGGTTTTGTTGAGAACTATTCTGAAATGAAATCACTTTTATTGCATGGCGAAGAGCATCCTCTCCAATTTGTTACATCTGTGCTGGAAGCAGGACATCCATGGATAGGCAGTAAGGTTGAAGATGTGATTCTTCCTAAAGGACTTTTGCTGGTACTTATTATACGTGATGAAAAAAGGATACTTCCAAAAAATGATGTAGTATTAGCTTCAGAGGATGTAATTATAATGGGTACTTATAATTATTATGATATAAATGAGCTTGAGCTTAAGGAGATCACTATTGATAAGGATAATAAGTGGACCGGAAAGCAGGTTAAGAAGCTGGATATTACTAATGATGAGACTATCGTTATGATAAAACGTTATGACCATTCCTTTATTCCAAAGGACAATACTGTTGTGCAGGCTGGTGACCAGATAATAATGTATGTTGATCATAACTAGTTAATAAAACTAAAATAAATTTGCACTTGCAATATACATTCTGCTATACTGTTTGTGTTTTGTGGAATTTCTATTTTTACGGAGGCATATTATGAATATTGTTTGTTTAGACCTTGAAGGTGTATTGGTACCAGAGATCTGGATCGCTTTTGCAGAGGCAACAGGTATCCCTGAGCTTAAGATAACTACAAGGGACGAGCCAGATTACGACAAACTGATGAAATACAGAATAGGTATCCTTAAGGAGCATGGACTTGGACTTAAGGAGATCCAGGAAACTATCGCTACTATCGATCCTATGCCAGGCGCAAAAGAATTTTTAGATGAGCTTCGCTCTCTTACACAGGTTATCATTATTAGCGATACCTTTACACAGTTCGCCACACCTCTTATGAAAAAGCTTGGCTGGCCTACTATTTTCTGTAATACTTTGGAGGTAGCAGATAATGGTGAGATAACAGGCTTCAGGATGCGTGTAAACGACTCTAAATACACAACTGTGAAGGCTCTTCAGTCTATTGGATATGAGACAATCGCCAGCGGTGACAGCTTTAATGACCTTAAAATGATTCAGGCAGGAAAGGCAGGCTTCCTTTTCAAATCAACTGAAAAGATCAAAGCTGATTACCCTGAGATTCCTGCATATGAAACCTATGAAGAACTATTAAATGCTATCAAGGCAGTTCTTGATTAATTATCAGCAATTTTTTTATTATATAAACAACAAAACACTCTGGTTTCGGTATTAACTGAAATATCTGACCAGAGTGTTTTTATATTACATATATTTCTTCAATTTGACTTGATCCTACTTATCCTCATCATATGGGAAAATAGTTGTGATTGTACCATTTTCATCAATTTCAAGCTTTGTATACTTAACGCATCTTTCATGAGTGACGCCACCTGACAGCTCGCAATCATGATAGAACAGATACCATTCGCCATCAATCTGTACAATAGAATGATGTGTTGTCCAGCCAAGTACTGGCTCCATGATTCTTCCCTTATAAGTGAAAGGACCATCTCTGTGCTCGCCCTCAGCGTAGCAAAGATAATGTGTTGTACCTGTTGAATATGAAAGATAGTACTTTCCATTGTATTTGTGCATCCAAGGTCCTTCGAAATATCTTCTGTCTTCGTCAGATGCTTTAAGTGGTTCGCCGTTTTCATCAAGAATCTGTAAATGCTTTGGCTCTGTAACAAACTTTGTCATATCCTGTGAGAACTCTGCATACATAGGTCCCAAAGCTGGCTCGTCGCCTTCTGGTCTGTGCTCATCCGGATTGAAGCTTCCTGACTGCCACATTTCGAGCTGACCGCCCCATAATCCTCCGTAGTAGCAGCTGATAGTACCATCATCATCTACTAAAACTGCCGGGTCGATACTATAGCTTCCCTGAATATAATTATCCTGTGGAGTGAAAGGTCCAACAGGAGAATCTGATGAAGCTACTCCAAGTCTGAAGATTCCATCATGATCCTTTGCAGGGAAAATAAGATAATACTTTCCATTAATATATGCTGCATCTGGAGCCCACATCTGATTCTTTACCCATGGAACATCGTCCTGTGAAAGAGCCAGACCGTTCTCTATACATTCAGAATCAAGGTTGTCCATTGAAAGGATATGATAATCCTCCATCTGGTACTGATCGCCATTATCATCATCTGGGCAATCATGTTCAACGTCATGTGATGGGTAGATATAAATCTTTCCGTTAAATACATGAGCTGAAGGATCTGCTGTGTAAATATTCTTTACAAGTGGTTTTCTCTCATTAGGTCTGCGCATTGTTGTTTCTCCTTTTATTTAAGCTGTTTTTCATTATAGCTATTGTAGTTTGTAGTTTTGAAAGAGATTTCTTTGTGTAGCTATTCTGAAT
>JAZUFJ010000201.1:0-5544 GCA_045640645.1 Lachnospiraceae bacterium | reverse complement strand
CTCACATAGGTTAGAATAAACTAACCAATATAAAATAAATAGGAGAAGAATAAAATGACAGAATTTGAAAAGTTTAAAGATATAATAGCAAAATTAAGAGGAGAAGGCGGATGCCCATGGGATAGGGAACAGACTCATTTTTCTCACAAATCTGAGTGTATAGAGGAAGCCTGCGAGGTAGTATGTGGAATAAATATATTAGAGAACACAGGCAACCCTGATAATCTTAAGGAGGAGCTCGGAGATCTTCTTATGCAGGTAGTAATGCATAGTCAGATAGCAGAGGAGGAAGGTCTTTTCACAATGGATGATGTAATCCGTGGAATATCTGAAAAAATGATCAGACGTCATCCTCATGTTTTTGGTGACACTACAGTTGCAGATTCTGATGAAGTATTGGTAAACTGGGCTAAAATAAAGGCAAATGAAAAGAAGGACAGGGAAGGAATAGAGCAGTATTTCCCTGATTCTCTTAAGGAATCAAAGGAAATAATCGACAAGGTAATTGAAAAAAAGGGATTTAATAAATAATGTCAAAGTTAAGTGTAAAAAAACCTTTTACTGTTCTTGTTGCAGTAATAGTGGTGATTATTCTCGGTATAGTAAGTATATATAAAATGCAGCTGGATCTCCTGCCTAATATTTCGCTTCCATACTTGATGGTGGTGACAACATATCCGGGAGCGAGCTCAGAAAAGGTAGAGGAAGAAATATGTAAGCCAATGGAAAGCTCACTAGGAGTTATCCATGGAGTGAAAAATGTATTTAGTGTATGTAATGAGAATTATGGTCTGGTACAGCTGGAGTTTCAGGATGGAACAGACCTTGATTCTGCTATGGTTAAAGTATCTGCAGCGCTGAATACGTTGCAATCTGTGTTGCCAGAGGATAGTGGTACACCTTCAATTATAGAGCTTAGTACAGATATGATGGCTTCACAGTATCTGGCTGTAGGATATTCAGGCAAATCTGATGAGGAGCTTTCGCAGTTTGTTGAGAATACTGTTAAGCCAAGGTTTGAAAGACAGGACGGTGTTGCATCTGTTTCAGCTCTTGGTCTTATCGAAAAAACTATTCAGATAGAGCTTAATAAAAACAAAGTAGACATATTAAATGATAAAATCCTTGCCAAGGCTGACAAGGCTTTTGCTGATGCTCTTGAAGACCTTGATGAAGCTAAGGATAAGCTTAATGATTCCCAGAAAAAGCTTGAAGATAATAAGCAGGATTTACGTGACGCAGAGGAAAAGCTTAATGATTCCCAACAGGATATTATTGATGGTATTGAGGAATGGATAAAGGGAAAGATAAAGCTTGATGATTCTGAAAAGGAGCTTCTTGATAATGAAAAAGATCTGAATGAAGGCTGCGATGGAATATCTAACGGAAAGAAAGAGCTTAACAAGAAAAAAGAGGAAGCTTATGAGCAGTTAGCTATGGCTAGTAAAGCTCTTGATGAGTTGCAATCATATCAGACCCAGTTAAGCGATAAAAAGACAGAGATGACCGTGGTAGATGGTATTATAAGCGGTCTTAATGAAGCAAAGGATGAGCTTCCTTCAGCAATTTATGATTTGTTTAGTGCTGAAGGAATGACTGATGAAAATGGAAACATTACAGAACAGGCAATAGAGAATATTCCAGAGGAAACAAAGGCTGAGCTTAATGAAGCGTTATCACAGCTCAAAATGTCTTTATCAGGATTTGTAGGTAAGACTCCTGATGAAGCTTCTGCAGAGGTTTATGGTGCTATTGTTGTAGGTATTGGATTATATTCAGCAAAGAAACCTGATCTTGAGCTGGAGATAGGTGTACTACAGGGATATGTAGACGGTTACGAATCTCAGCTTAAAGAAATGGGCGTTGATTATACTGACATAGAAAAAGCCAAGCTGGAGGCTGCTGTAGCTATGGGTAGTGCTGATGCACAGCTTAGCCTTACAGAAAAGACTCTGGAGTCCTCAAGGAAACAGTTGGATAAGGCAAAAGAACAGATAGAGGATGGCAAGGAACAGTTAGTAGACAGCTGGAAGGCATTAGAGGATGGTCAGAAACAGCTTAATGAAAGTAGAGAAGATCTGGCAGATGGCTGGGAACAGATTAAGGATGGCCAGAAGCAGATCGATGATGGTTGGGAAGATTATTATGACGCAGTAAAGAACTATGAAAAGCAGAAGGTGGAGGCTCTTAAAAAGGCCAATGCAGATGATCTTCTAAGCCTTGCAACACTTGCACAGATAATATATGCTCAGAACTTCTCAATGCCAGCCGGATATGTAGATGATGAGCTTGATAATTCATGGCTTATAAAAATTGGTGAGCATTTTGATAACGTTGATGATATCTATGATATGACTCTTACTTATATCAAGGATATAGGAGATATCAGGCTTTCTGATGTAGCAGATATTACTATAATAGATAATGCTGAGGACAGCTATTCAAAGGTTGACGGAGAGCGTACAGTCATTCTTTCAATATTTAAGAGCTCAATAGCTGGAACTAATGATGTAAGTAAGAACTGTAAGGAAACAATAGCTGAGCTGGAGGATGAATATCCAGGTTTAACGGTTACTACTCTTATGGATCAGGGTGATTATATTACAATGATCGTAAGAAGCGTTCTTCAGTCAATGCTCATAGGTGCTGTGCTTGCTATCATTATTCTTGCTATCTTCTTAAAAGATTTTAAGCCTACAATAGTAGTAGCAATGAGTATACCTTTAAGTGTACTGGGTGCGCTTGTTTGTATGTATTTTTCAGATATATCTCTTAACATGCTTTCTTTATCGGGCCTGGCGCTTGGTATAGGTATGTTGGTAGACAACTCTGTAGTAGTAATAGAGAATATCTACAGACTTAGAAATTTAGGTATAGGAGCTCCGCGAGCTGCTGTATATGGTACACAGCAGGTGGCTGGAGCGATCATATCTTCTACACTTACAACAGCTTGTGTTTTCTTACCTATGATATATACTACAGGTCTTGTTAACGAGCTTATGATGCCTATGAGCTTAACAATTATTTACTGTCTCGTGGTATCACTTGTTGTTGCCCTTACAGTAGTACCGGCAGGCGGATCAACAGTTTTAAGAAATACAAAGGACAAAGAACACAAATTATTCGACAAAATGCTTGAGGTATATGGAGCTATATTAAGCTTCTGCCTTAAAGTGAAGATAGTACCTATACTTGTAGCTATTGGTCTTCTTGCTTTATCTCTGTGGCAGGTATTAAGAATGGGTATTGTTATTATACCTGATATGACTACAAGTGAAATACAGGCAACCCTTACTATCCCAGAGGAATATGACAGGGATCAGTCATATGAAATAGCAGATATTGCTCTTGACAGATTAACTCATGTAAAGGGTATTGGTTCTGTTGGTATGATGACTATCAACGAAAGTCAGCTCTATGCACCTAGCCTGAGCGCAAGGGCAAACGATTTTAGAAGATATTCTCTTATGATAAAGACTGCTGACGAAAAGGCAGGAGAAGATGAGATCAGACGTATGATGAAAGACATGGAGAGAACAGTCTCCGGTCTTGATGTAGAGTTTGAGATATCATCAGCCATGTCTGAGATGTCACAGCTTACAGGCTCTGGTCTAAGCATAAACTTATATGGTGACGACCTTAGCATGCTTGATAAATTAAGCGACAATGTTATGAGCTTGATAAAGAACGAAAAGGGCTTCACTAATGTTTCTAAAGGTGATGATGAAGGTTCTAAGGTTGTACATGTAAATATAGATAAAAACGCAGCTATGAGCAAAGGATTATCAGTAGCCCAGATATACCAGGCAATTAATGGAAAGCTTAAGCTGGAAGAAGATGCTGTAACGGTTACCATAGATGGCGTAGACATGAATATTGTGATAAAGGATGAGATGGAGCCGCTTACTTATGAAAACCTCATGGATCACATTTTCACAGTTGAAGTAGTAGATGAGGATGATGATACGGTAACTGAGGACCATCCGTTATCTGATTTTGCCACTATTGAGGTGGAAGAAGGTGTTACAAGAGTAGACAGAAAGAATCAGAACAGGTATGTTACTATTACCGCTGATGTAGAGGAAGGCTATAATACAACCCTCCTTGTTAGAGAGCTTGAGCCTATGATTAAAAATTATTCTCTACCAGCTGGTTACACTATGGAAATCGGTGGAGAATATGATTCTACAGTTAAGATGGTACAGCAGATGGGCCTTGTTGCAGGTCTTGGTATTCTGTTTATTTATCTTGTAATGGTAGCTCAGTTCCAATCACTGCTCAGTCCATTTATCGTATTGTTTACTGTACCTCTGGCCTTTACAGGTGGTCTTTTTGCTTTATTCTTTACAGGTGAGAACCTTTCAATGATAGGTGCGATGGGCTTTATCGTACTTATGGGTACAGTAGTTAACAATGGTATCGTGTATGTAGATTACGTTAATCAGCTTAGAAAGAAGGGCATGGAGAGGCGAGAAGCTCTTATTATGACTGGTAAGACCCGTATGAGGCCTATTCTTATGACAGCTCTTACTACAATTTTAGCAGAATCAAATCTTATTAAGGGTGATGACATGGGAGCTCAGATGGGTAAAGGAATGGCTCTTGTTATAGCTGGTGGTTTGGCTTATGCGACCCTTATGACCTTATTTATTATTCCTGTAATGTATGATATCTTATTTAAGAAACAGCCTCTTGATATCGATACGGGAAGTGAAAACCTTGATGATATCCCAGACGAGACAGTTATGGGTAACGGCAACAGTGAAGGTGGCTTTTCCTTGAAATCATTAAAGAAGGAAAGTATTGGAATAAGTCTTAATAAGTCAAAAAAGAAGAAGGAAGTTGCAGATGAAGTTTCAGATATTACTTCTGAGGCAGATTCTGATAAAAAAACTGATAAGTCCACAGAAAAACCTTCTGACAAGGAATCAGACAAGACCTCTGATAAAACAAAAAAGGCAGAAGAAAATAAGGAAAGAAAAAAGCCTAGTTCTGATACAGATGACTTAGTAATACAGGATATAGACGAATTAAAATAATATAGTACAATATGATGTGGATGACAGTTGATTCTGACATCCACATATTGATGTTACAATGTATTGATGAAAAGTATTTGACATCATATAATTATAAAAAAATAGAATATACGATAGGTTTTGAAAGATGAGAAAGATTGATAGAAAAACAGAATTATTTAGATATTTTCTTTTATTTATAGCTGCATTTCTTTGGGGCTCCACTTTTGTGGCTCAAAGTGTTGGCATGGATTACATTCAGCCATTTACCTTTTCCGGAGTAAGAAACATAATAGGTGCTATATTCCTTATACCTATAGTTCTGATTATAAATAAAATAAAGAAAAAGCAGGGTTTTGTTCCAATTGATGAAAACGGGAACGAAATTACGAGAAATCAGTATTTGAAAAATACAATGATTGGTGGTATATGCTGTGGATTAGTTTTGTGCTTTGCAAGTAATGCGCAGCAGATGGCTATGGTAAACGTTTCCGCAGGTAAAGCTGGTTTTATGACAGCCATGTAT
>JAZUFJ010000200.1:0-2444 GCA_045640645.1 Lachnospiraceae bacterium | reverse complement strand
TGACAGATGGTATGATATGACATATCTGGAGAAATTTATTTAGAAAAAGAAAGAACTCGCTATGCGAGTTCTTTCTTTCTTTTTATGCTATGAAATATATCCCTTCAATGTATCAACCTCATTTACAAGCATATCCATAGTATTTGAGAATTCATTAAGCATCTGCAGATTCTTCTGGCTACCTGTGCTGGCCTCTTGTGTGCTGGCGCTGATTTCCTGGCTGGTAGCTGATAAAGTATTTACATTATCTACTATCTTATTATTTGCAAGGCTTAAAGCATTAATCATATCATTTATTCCATCAATCTCAGCAGACAGTGCTGTGATCTTGCTAGTAATCTCTCCAAATTTCTCAGAAGCTAACATAGCACATTCATTTTCCTTATTTGAAGATTCAACGCTTGACTCCACTCTTGTGGCAACTTCTTTAGCGTTAATAGAAAGCTCTTCTATAAGAGCTGTAATATTTTCTGTTTCTCTTCTAGTCTGTTCAGCAAGATTACGAATTTCATCAGCTACTACTGCAAATCCTCTTCCAGATTCTCCTGCACGGGCTGCCTCAATAGAAGCATTTAAAGCAAGAAGATTTGTCTGGCTGGAAATACCAAGAATAATATTTGTGATACCACGAACCTTTTCTGTATTTTCCTGAAGTTCAAAGGCTGCACGTTGCATTCCTGTGCTTTCATTAATGGAAGATTCAACCTGTGAGAAAAGAGTATTAATAGCTGTAGTACCTTCAGCCAAAGCGCTCTGTGTTTCCATTGTAATATTTACTATCTTTTCAGCGCTGTCATGTGTAGTATCG
This sequence comes from Lachnospiraceae bacterium, assembly GCA_045640645.1. Taxonomy (GTDB): domain Bacteria; phylum Bacillota; class Clostridia; order Lachnospirales; family Lachnospiraceae; genus JAZUFJ01. Next base: position 1,636 of record JAZUFJ010000200.1, on the reverse strand, counting down.
ATAACGTCCTGAATTTCCTTAGTCTGAAGTGTCTGGTCCATAATCGCTTCAGCTGTTCCAGTAGTTCCGCTGGCGATATCTTCCATAGAATTGTTAACAGTAGAGGTTGAGGTAAGAATACCATCAAGTGATTCCGCCATAGAATCTGAGAACTTTGCAACATTTCCGGCAACAGAAACAATTTTTGCTGCCACCTGAGTATTCTTATCAGCTGCTAAAAATACCTCTTCTATTGATTCCTCAAGGAAAGTATTCAGAAGCTTAAGACCTTTTATAACCGAAAGAGTAACAAGGATAGTAATGATAACCTCAATACATACGCTCTCTATAACGTCATCCATAACTTCTGCTGTAGAGACAGTCATTATAATACGAATAATATTTGTAATAATAAATGTAATGGCCGGAACCATCATACATCCCGGATCAAGGGCAAAAATAAATACCAGCAGGAAAGGAATCATGTATGGGAAAGTAGCTCCGGATATAGCCAAAACCATCATTGAAAAATACGCAGCTGAGAAGGTATAGCCTACACACTTAATATATGCCAATGATGTCTTGTATTTGATGTAGAATATAAAACTTACAACATATGATAATACCAACAGCACCATAGGGATTATGCTGTTAATAGGCTTAAGATCAACCGCCATGGTAAGCTGTGATATCAGACCAATAATACCAAAAATTGTGGTAACGGTATGCACAATAAATACTAAGTTACTCGTACGTAATAAATGTCTTTCCTTCATATTAATCGTATCCTCCTGTTCCTGGCTTACAGTATTTGCATTATATGACGTGATTGTTTTATGTCCAAGGTCATATATCCGCTTACATGCAAGCACAACATAGAAAAAGAATTTTGAAATCTATATCACATATTATATAAATATGACAGCAAAAATTCAACCTTATACCTATTATAAAACAGCGTTTTTTTACAGGTTGCGTGATTAATCAAACAATTGCAAGATTGTAAAAATCTTTTTGATTATTATTATAAAACTGTATTTATAAAGTTAGATTATAAAACATGGCAAGGAAGAATTGATAAGCTAATCTTTCTAAATTTTAAATTAAGATTTAAATTAAGATTTTAGATTAAAACGTTAACGTTTATATTAAATTATCCGATAAAGAAAATACAGACATCGTTTTGGCCAAACGATAAATATATTATGATTGCTACCACGGAGGGTATAATCTGTACAGGAAAGGATTTCTGTAGATTTTATATGCTCCTATTTTATTGGACCATGGAAGGGAAAAGGAATAAGTGGTTTGCGGAAGGGGGCAATTTGATAATATCAAATAGCAATATTAACATGGCTTCAAGCCGTACCTATACAAAGGTCCGTTCACAGGCCAGCTCTTACAAGGGGCTTACAATTATGCTAAACAACAGCTTAAATGGAGCTCAAAATACTGATAAATCGCCAAAAAATGAGAAAAATGGTAATACATCAGAAAATCGGAACCGTTTTAAAGATTCTATGCCATCGCTTATGGACAGGTTTAACGCCTCAAGCGCCTCTATAAGAAGGACTACACCAGATAAGCTTGAGCAGGATGCCATGTCCAGAATACGAACAGAATGTCTGAATTTCTTATTACAAATGCTGTTCGGTCG
>JAZUFJ010000199.1:0-4084 GCA_045640645.1 Lachnospiraceae bacterium | reverse complement strand
GATATAGTGAAAATCCTGATGACCCAAACGAAGAACCAGAGCTTTTTCCTATCGAAGATGATGATGAGTATGAAGCTGTAGAAGACGCTTTTGATGAATTCCTTGATGATGTAGATTTTGATGAGGAATAATCGGAATTTTAGAATTGGTTAAGAGCTGGGTATCCGGCTCTTTAATTCTTTGGTGGCGGAATAGCCTTGCTTTCAGAAATGTTACGGGCTACATGCTTCTATGTAATGGAGATTATTATGATTAAGCTGGTAAAAAGAAATATTAAACAATATACAGTACCAATTATAATTTCAATTTTTACTTTATTTTTAAATGTATTAGTAGATTTATATCTACCAACCTTAAACGCTGACATAGCTAACAATGGTATGGCAAAGGGTGATATCGCATATATTGTCAGAACCGGTGGTATTATGCTTGCTGCAGCCTTTTCCGGGGTGATTCTTATGATCATAAGCAGCTATTTTAGCTCTATGGCAGCTATGGGCTTAGGTAAAAACATGAGAAAAGAATTTTTTGCTCATGTGGAATCGCTAGGTAAAAGTGATTACGACGAGATAGGAACAGCGTCACTTATTACCAGGGGAACTAATGACGTAACCCAGGTTCAAAACGCAACAATGATGATATTAAGAATGATGATGATGGCACCTATAATGTGTATAGGTGGCATTGTTATGGCTGTAAGAAAAAGTCCACGTCTGTCTTTAATTATTATTTTTGCAATACCATTTATCGTGATATTTATGGCATACATGCTTAAAAGCGGAATGCCACTGTTTAAGAAGATTCAGGTTAGCGTAGATAAGATTAATCAGGTTGTAAGAGAATATCTTAGCGGTATCAGAGTAATAAGAGCCTTTGTTAAGGATGATTATGAAAAAATGAGATTTGATGCTGCTAATATCGAACTTATGGAGATATCTTTAAAAGTTAACAGATTAATGGCTAAGATGATGCCTATAATGATGATAATTGTAAACGCTACAAATATTTTTATTATCTGGATAGGCGGTCATTATATGGTTGCGGGGGAGATAATGGTTGGAGATTTGACAGCCTTTATTACTTATGTAGCCATGATACTTATGTCTATGATGATGATGTCTATGCTATTTGTAATGCTTCCAAGAGCACAGGCAAGTGCGGAACGTATTAATGAGGTTTTAGCAAGAGAAGGAGCTGTAAAGGATAGCGAGAGCCCTGTTGCCCAGAAAAACTCTACAAGGGGAGATCTTGAATTTGAAAATGTTACATTTTCTTATCCTGGAGCAGAAAGCCCTGTTTTGTCCAATATTTCATTTAAGACTAAAAAGGGAGAGGTAACAGCTATTATAGGTGGTACAGGAAGTGGTAAATCGACATTAATCAATCTTATACCAAGGTTCTATGATGTTACCGCAGGTACTATTCTTTTAGATGGAATAGATATAAGGAATCTTACACAAAATGATTTGAGAAGCAGAATAGGTCTTGTTCCACAGAAATCCTTCCTGTTTTCGGGAACAGTAATGGAAAATGTAAGATTTGGAAAGGAAGATGCTACAGAGGAAGAGGTAATCCATGCCTTAGAGATAGCAAGAGCATGGGATTTTGTAAGCACCATGCCGGATAAGATGGATACGGTCATATCCCAGGGCGGTACAAACGTTTCTGGTGGACAAAGACAGCGTCTGGCCATTGCAAGAGCTTTAGTGAGAAAACCGGAGGTTTATATTTTTGATGACAGCTTTTCAGCTCTTGACTATAAGACGGATGCAGAGCTTAGAAGCGGACTATATAAAGAAATAGGGGATAGCACTGTGCTGATAGTTGCCCAGCGTGTATCAACTATTTTAAATGCTGATCAAATAATTGTTTTAGATGATGGTATGATATCTGGAATAGGTACACATGAAGAGCTCCTGAAAAACTGTGATGTATATAGGGAAATAGTACGCTCACAGCTTTCAGATGAATATACTAAGGGTTTGGATAATTGTTAGCAGTATGAGGAGATGTTAGGAATGAGCGAGTCTGCACAGGATAAAAATATACGTAATATGCGTAATCAAAGAGGACCGGGACGTGGTCCTATGATGGGAAGACCTGTAGAACATGCTAAGGATTTTAAAGGTTCATTAAAAAGGCTTCTTACATATGTTGCTGAACATAAGGTAACCATAGGCATTATTTTTGTGATGGCTATTATTTCATCATTTTTTGGTATTATTGCGCCTAAGGTTATGGCGAAGGCTATGGATATTTTATATGACGGTTTTGTCGGAATGGTGGAAGGCCAGCCGGTATCTATAGACTTTAATAAAATATTAAAAATATTGGTTATACTTGGATTATTATATCTGTCAAACGCATTGTTTCATTATTTGCAAAGCTATATTATGGCAGGTGTTTCCCAGAATATCATATACAAGATGCGAAAAGAGGTTGATGAAAAGCTTACACGTCTTCCTATAAGATATTTTGATAAGAATTCCAGAGGCGATATTCTGAGCCGAATGAGCAATGATATCGACAATATTGGTAATACCTTACAGCAATCAGCAATACAGATTATTACCTCAGTGGTGACTGTTGTTGGTGTACTGGTTATGATGATATCCATAAGCCCGGTTATGACTCTTGTAGTAATATTATCAATACCTTTGATTATGATAGTGTCTATGGGTGTTGCTAAGCAATCACAGAAGTTTTTTAAGAAACAGTGGGCATCATTAGGAGATCTAAATGGTCACATAGAAGAAATGTTTACAGGAGCTGAAATAGTAAAGGCTTTTGGATATGAACAGAAAGCGGTAGACATTTTTAACAGAGAAAACGAAAAGCTTTACGAGGAAAGCAGGAAGGCACAGTTTGTTTCAGGTATTATAATGCCTCTTACAAATGCTATTAATAACATGGCATATGTTGGGGTATGTATTATAGGTGGACTGAAGGTAATAAATGGTAGTATTTCTTTTGGCGATGTAACAGCCTTTGTACAATACCAGAAACAGTTTTCACAGCCTATAATACAGACTGCAAACCTTATGAATGTGCTTCAGTCAGCCGTTGCCTCCAGTGAGCGTGTTTTTGAGATACTTGATGAAGCTGAGGATGAGGAAACAAGTAATAATTATGTAGAGCTTGATGAGGTAAAGGGCGAAATAGTATTTGATCATGTAAGGTTTGGCTATGACGAAGAGAAGACTCTAATAAAAGATATGAACGTTAAGGTAAAACCTGGTCAGATGGTGGCTATAGTAGGGCCTACCGGAGCTGGAAAGACTACACTTGTTAATCTTTTAATGCGTTTCTATGAAATTCAGGGCGGAAGCATAACTGTTGATGGAGTAGATATCAGAGACATTAGGAGAGAAAAGCTAAGAAATATTTTTGGAATGGTTCTTCAGGATACGTGGCTATTTTCCGGCTCAATCTATGACAATATAGTATATGGCTCGGAAACAGATGATCCTAATGAGGTTATTGGAGCTGCCAGAGCTGCTCACGTGCATAGATTTATAAAGACTTTATCTAAAGGATATGATACAATATTAAACGAAGAAGGAACCAATGTTTCTCAGGGACAGAAGCAGCTTTTAACTATTGCGAGAGCAATGATCTCTAATCCGGATATTCTTATTTTGGACGAGGCAACAAGCTCAGTAGATACCAGAACTGAAGCTCTTATCCAGGAAGCTATGGAAAGGCTTTTGAGCGGACGTACAAGCTTTGTTATAGCTCATAGATTATCAACTATCCAGAACGCAGATATTATTCTTGTTATGAAGGATGGCGATATTATAGAGCAGGGAACACATAATGAACTGCTTAATAAAAATGGTTTCTATGCAGAGCTTTATAATAGCCAGTTTGTGCCAATGAGCCGATAGGAATATTAGATTAACAGATCTGAAATTGATGTTGTAAAAATTGTATTGACATCAAATGATGGGTGGTATTGATATGCATAAACTTGCAGAAGAAAAAATATATAAAGGAAATGGTTGTATACCTGGTGTATCAAAATATGGAAAGGACTGGCATTTTACCTATATGGGGAAATGCCGGTCCCTTTGCTTATATTTAT
>JAZUFJ010000198.1:0-6709 GCA_045640645.1 Lachnospiraceae bacterium | reverse complement strand
TTAATGATTTTAATGGTTGTATATCCTCTATGGTTTGTAATTATAGCTTCCTTTAGTAATCCTGCAGATGTTGCCAGTGGAAAGGTTTGGTTTCTACCGATAAAATGGGATGCTTCCGGATATAGAGAGCTTTTTAAACAGGAGCAAATCTGGAGAAGCTATTTAAATACAATTATTTATACTTTGGTTGGAACCGCAATTGCACTTGGGGTAAATATACCAGCCGGATACGCAATGTCTAGATCGGATCTTGCAGGAAGAAAATGGATAAATGTGTTTTACCTGGTACCTATGTTTGTAAGCGGTGGCTTGATTCCAATATATTTTGTAGTTAAAGCCTTTGGATTACTGGATTCCTTCTGGGTAATGGTTTTACCTTTCTCAGTATCTACATATAACATAATTGTTGCCAGAACATTTTTTAAGAATTCAATGCCAGAGTCCCTATGGGAAGCAGCACAAATTGATGGATGTGGAACAATTCAATACTTCTTTCAGTTTGCACTTCCATTATCAAAAGCAGTACTGGCTGTAATAGGCCTTTGGACTGCGGTTGGATTATGGAACTCATGGTTTAACGCATTGATTTATTTAAGTAACGAAAATTTAATTCCTTTACAGTTGTTATTACGTAGAATTCTGATAGCAAATCAGTCCCTGCTTGGGGCAGCAACTGGAACGATGGCCCAGGAGCTAAGACAGCTTTCAGACATGATGAAATACGCTTCGATAGTAATTTCGACATTACCGATTATGTGCCTGTATCCTTTTTTACAAAAATATTTTAATCAGGGCGTAATGATTGGTGCAGTGAAGGAATAAATGATATGATTAAGAAAAGAGGAAAAAAGAGTATGGTTAAAAAGACAATTTCAAAAGCTATAGCTACGACTATGGTGGCTGTAATGCTCGCAGGCTGTGGTAGCCAATCAGCTACAACTACACCTGCATCAAATGACAATGGAACAACAACTGCTACAACACAGGAAAACACTAAAGGTGATGCAGCAAAAACAACAGGTGGCAGCTTCGAGGTTGCAACTGTAAGATGGGCTGACTGGGGAGAATTCTATCATACAGAATTCCCAGATAAGGCAGCAGCAGAAATGGGAATTGATATTTCATGGAATACAATTTTAAATGCTGACTGGAGTGACAAAAAGGCTGTAATGCTTGCTGGTGGAGATCTTCCAGATGCATTTATGGGTTCAATCTGTTTCTCTGAATCAGATATTATGACTAATGCAGGAACATTTATTGCTTTAGATGACTATATTGATGAGTATATGCCAAACTTCAAAGCAATTATGGAAGCTGATCCAACAATGAAGGCACTTGCTACTTCTGCAGATGGACATATTTATGGACTTCCATCTAAGAAGCCTTGTCGTCCTACAGTAGCAAATCAGATGTTTATTAATAAGACCTGGCTTGATAATTTGGGACTTAGTATGCCAACAACCTATGAAGAGTTTGAAAACGTATTAAAGGCATTTAAGGAACAGGATGCAAACGGAAACGGTGATCCTAATGATGAGATCCCATTTGGACAGGGTAATGCAGATACAGTTATGTTCTTCTGTTTACCATTTGGTACAACAATTGGTGCTGATGGAACATATTCAATGACTGTTAAAAATGGTAAGCCTGTATTTATTCCAACCTCAGAGGAATATAAGGCTGGTATTGAATGGATGAATAAGTGCTATGAAGCAGGTCTTATTGATCAGGAAATATTTACTCAGGATAGCTCAATGAAGGATGCTAAGCTTATGGGTGAAACAGCAATCGTTGGTGTGGCAGCAGGCTGGACAGCAGATGCTACCTTTGGTCCTAATTCAGCTCAGTATGAAGCACTTCCAGCATTAGTAGGACCAGATGGAAAACAGTATATTTCATCAGATCCAGAGCATTGGAACTTCTCAAGATACGAATTTGTAATTACTGCAGATTGTAAGGATCCAGGAACATTACTTTCATGGGCTGATAAGTTCTATACAGAGGATGCTTCAATTCAGAACTTCTATGGTTCCTTTGATGTAGCAATTTCTAAGGATGGAGATACCTATACAGTATTAGAGCCAAATGATGGAAATTCAGCAGATACCTTTGCATGGATTAATTCATTAAGAGACTTTGGACCAAAGTATGTAGCAGAAGGCTTTAACGATAAGGTTAAGTATGCAGTAGCTAATGGTGATGCATCTAAGCTTGCACTTGATAAGGATATGAAGAAGTATGCTGGAGAGGCTTATCCAAACGTAAGCTACACACCAGAGCAGCTACAGACATTATCAACACTTTATACAGATATTTCAGCTTATGTATCTGCTAATCAGGCTACATGGGTAACTGAGGGCGGAATTGATGAGCAGTGGTCTTCATATATTGAAACTCTTAATAAGATGGGATATGAAGAATTCATTGGAATTATGGATGAAGCATATAATACATATATTCAGAGCAAATAATAATTAAACCAAATATGAAAATAAGGCTTGGGGAGTATATCTGATATGCTCCCCAAGAATGTTAATAGGAGATATTATGAAGATAGGAGCTATACTGGACTATCAGGTACAGGATAATTGTGTTACTGTAATTTTTGAAAATGAAAAGGTTGATGTTCAATTAATAAATGACAAGACTGTCAGATTTTATTCAGATTTTGGGAGCGAAAAAATCAAATCTACTGTAGTGGATACTGATAAAAAGGAAGAGAGCCAATTAAGTGTATGCAGATTTGGTAAAAGCATAGTTATAAAGACTAAAGCAATAGTTATTTATATTTTTGATGAATTTAAGGTAGATATATATGACTCTGAGCGTGAGCCTATATGTAAGGATTATAGGGACAAGCGATTACCTAAGGTAGTGGTAAGCCAGGAGTCTATAGAGTTAATGAAAAAGGAAGGACATAATGTTTGTGCTGCCAAGGATAGTTATCCTGTTGAGGTAGTAAAGGAAATGGGAGAGCTAGAGGCTATTTATGGACTTGGTGACAGTGCAGGCTTTTTAAATAAAAAGGGATATGCTTATGAGCTTTGGAATAGTGATAATCCAATGCCTCATGTAGAAAGCTTTAAAAGATTATATAAATCCATTCCATTTATTATCTGTAAATCTCCAAGAAAGGTGTATGGAATTTTTCAGGATAATACCTTTCATTCATATTGGGACTTTGGAAAAGAAAATAGGGATTATTTTTATTTTGCTGCAGATGGTGGAAATCTAAATTATTACTTTTTTGCAGGAGATAGTATTAAGGAAATAATAAGTGAATATACAAAGCTTACCGGAAGGGTTCCACTACCTCAGCTATGGGCTTTAGGTTATCATCAGTCACGTTGGGGATATGAAAGTAAGAAGGATGTTTTGGAGCTTTCGCATAAAATGCGAGAGGTAAAGGTGCCTTGTGATGTTATTCATTTTGATATTGATTACATGGATAACTATAAGGTATTTACCTTTAATAAGGACAGGTTTGACAATCCAAAGGAGCTAATGACGGATTTAGATAAAAATGGCTTTAAGGTTGTAACAATTCTGGACCCGGGTGTAAAGGTAGAAAAGAAGTATAAGGTATATGAGGAAGGTGTAGAGAAGGGGTACTTTGCAAAAAACACAGACGGAACAGTATATGAAAACGTTGTATGGCCAGGGGATTCTGTTTATCCGGACTTTGGAAAAGAAGAGGTAAGAAGCTGGTGGGCAGATATGCAAAAATTCTATGTGGATTTAGGAGTACGTGGAATCTGGAATGATATGAATGAACCGGCAAGCTTTAGAGGAGAAATCCCGGAGGATATTGTTTTCTATAATGAAGACAAAAAGACAACCCATGCTCAAATGCATAATGTATATGGTCATTTTATGAGTAGAGCTGTTCATGAAGGCTTAAAAAAGTATGATAAAAGAAGACCTTTTGTAATAACGAGAGCCTGCTATGCGGGAAGTCAAAAATATACTACGGCCTGGACAGGAGATAACCATAGTATCTGGTCACATTTACAAATGGCAATTCCACAGCTTTGCAATTTAGGAATGACAGGAATGGGCTTTGTGGGAACTGATATTGGAGGCTTTGGCTCAGATCCTACAAGCGAACTAATGATTAGATGGATTCAGGTGGGAGTATTTTCTCCTTTATGTAGAAATCATTCAGGAAAAGGACAAATATATCAGGAGCCTTGGCAGTTTGATGAAGCAACATTAAATATATATAGAAAATATGTGGAGCTTAGATATAAATTGTTACCATATATATACGACTGCTTTTATGACATGAGTGTCACTGGTTTACCTGTGTTTAAACCTTTAGTGCTAAACTATGAGCAGGATTCAAATGTATGGGAAATGAATGATGAGTTTATGGTTGGTGAGAGAATATTAGTAGCACCTGTGGTAACTCAGGGAGTAAAATCAAGAATGGTTTATCTTCCAGAGGGAGAGTGGATTGATTATGAAACCGGTCAGAATATAACAGGTGGAAAATATTTTATTAGAAGCACACCGCTTGAAAGCTGTCCTATATATGTTAAGGCTGGAACGATTCTTCCAAACTATCCGGTACAGCAATACATAGGAGAACAAACAATTGATACATTAATTCTTCAGGTTTTTGCTGGAAACGGAAGCTATATTCATTATCAGGATGATACAGAAAGCTTTGCATATGAAAAGGGCGAGTATAATCTGTATGAGTTTTCAATAAATGAAATGCATGAGTTTAGGGCAAAAATTATATGTCAAGGTTATTCCAAGCTGTATAAAAATCTTAAAATTATTTATCAGGGAAAGGAATACGATATACCTTTAAAAAATGACATATGTGTTACTTTGAGCTAAAGGCAAATCACGATATTGTGGTGTGTAGCTGAAAATAAGAACGTGAAAAGTGAGAGTTGGTATGGAAAAGAAAAAAAGAGTATTGGGATTGGTTTTATCCTGCTTGCTGCTTCTTACCACAATGAATGGATGTGGCTTTAATAAAACAGTATCAAAGGGATTAACATTATATACAAGAGATGCTTATACCTATGAAAAGGGTATAGTGTATGCAGTATATGCTTCAAAAGCAGACTCCTATAAGATGAAGGTTATAGGTGATGCTGAGAGCATTATGAGCATAACTGTTAATGGTCAGAAGGGAAACTGCAGTCAGAATGATAAGGATTATTCTATTAAGCTAAATAAGGGCATTAATAGTGTAGAGCTTAAGCTAAAGGATGAGGTAGAGGACGTAGTAACCACAGTTGAAGGGATAAACATTCCTTTATTAGAGCCTAATAAGGACGCAGGGGCTGGCATAAACTATGATTTATACGAAGCTGAAGAAGGCGAAACCAATGCTACTATAGCTAAAGAGAGCAGAGTGTATAGGAGCTTTGCCAGTGAGGCTTCAAACAGAAGCTATGTAGAATTAAAAAATACAGCTGAGGATATAAGTATTATATTGCAAAACCCGGCAAATGCTTTAGTTATCAGATATTGCATACCTGATAGTGAAGACGGAAAGGGGTTAACTACAAAAGCAGGTTTATATTTAGGAGAGGACTATCAGGAAATAGAATTAACCTCGAAATATTCCTGGGTATATGGAGCTTATCCATGGAATAATGATCCATCTACGAAAGCCACTGGTGGTGGTCATAGATTTTTTGATGATGTAAGAATTAAGCTGGATAAAACCTATCAAAGGGGGACAAAAATTACTATTCGTAAGGAAGACTTTACTGATGTTGACTATCTGCTTGTGGATTTAATTGAGGCGGAGGAGGTAGATGAACCAATTCCTCAAGGCGAGAATGCTTTGAATGTATTGGATTATGGAGCTTTTCCAAATGATGGCGAGGATGATGCTGATGCCATAATGGAATGTGTAAAGGAAGCTCTGGAGCAGGGAAAGGAAGTATATATACCAGAGGGACAGTTTGAAATCGGAAATCCGTTTTATGTATATGGTTTAACTATTAAAAAAGACAATGTTGTTATTAGAGGAGCGGGAATGTGGCATACCATATTACATGGAGAGGCGGCAGGGTTTTCAATCAGAGCAGGACATGTTATCTTATCGGATTTTTCGCTTGTAGGAGAAGTAACAAGTAGACGAAATTCAATAGATCCATGTGCACTTGATCTGACATTACCACTTCCTACATTAAAGGATATAAGATTTCAAAATCTATGGATAGAGCACTATAAGGTTGGACTTTGGGCAGACGTAACCAAAGGTATAAGTATGATGGGATGCCGAATACGAAATACCTTTGCAGATGGGGTTAACTTATGCGGTGGTACTAATTCTAGTGTTATAACACAAAATGATATTAGAAATACTGGTGATGATGGAATAGCTATGTTTAGCAGAGGTGTACCAGATAAGGATATAAAGATTACTTATAATACAGTTGCGCTACCATGGCTTGCAAACAATATAGCGTTATATGGTGGAAAGGATATTGAGGTAAGTCATAATTTGCTTCTGGATACGATAACAAATGGTGGTGGTATTAATATAAGTACGAATTTTACCCCACAGGTTTTTGAAGGTACTATTCTTGTGGAGGAGAACACCCTTATAAGAACAGGTAGTGCAGAATGGAATTTAAAGTATGGCGGAATATGGATGAATACTGTTGAGGGATATGACAATCTTGGGGAATGTATAATCAGGAACAATAGGATTCAGGACAGTACATACCATGGA
>JAZUFJ010000197.1:0-3036 GCA_045640645.1 Lachnospiraceae bacterium | reverse complement strand
CTTTGAAAACAGAAGCATAAATACTCTTTCCGGAGGACAACAGCAGAGAATAGCTATTGCGAGAGCTATTGTTAACCGACCAAGAGTACTTTTATTAGATGAACCTCTTAGTGCCCTTGATTACAAAATGAGAAAGGAAATGCAGCTGGAGCTTAAGCAGATGCACAAAACTCTGGGTATTACTTTTATCTTTGTAACACATGACCAGGAAGAGGCTCTTACTATGTCTGATAAAATCGTAGTAATGGCAGACGGAATGATCCAGCAGGTAGGAACACCTGAGGATATATATAATGAGCCTGCTAATGTATTTGTTGCTGACTTTATCGGAGAAAGTAATATATTTAACGGCCGTATGGTGGACAAGCTTACAGTTTCCTTTGCGGGAAGTATGTTTAAGTGTGTTGATGATCTTGAAAAGGGAATAAAAGTAGATGCAGTAATCAGACCTGAGGACGTAGATATTGTAAAGGATGGAGAGGGGCAGCTTGGCGGTGTAGTTACAAGCTGTGATTTCAAGGGAACCTTCTATATCATGTTTATACAGTGCGGACAGTATGAGATGGAAGTGCATTCTTTTGATTACTATGAGCCGGGAACAAAGGTGGGCCTTTCAGTAGATCCGGATATGATACATATTATTCCTTATGATACCAGTATTAATCATTATGAAGGTATTATCGATAATATTGATCAGGATAGAAATGTTACTATCAAATTTGCAGAGATCACCAAGGTGGTTAAGCTTGATGCAATATTTGAAGGGGCAAGCTTTAACAGTGGAATGATAAAGAAAGCAGATGGCAATAAAGTAGATATGGCAGCGGTAAAGCTGGATGTGTCCTTTGAAACCTCTAGTGCAAGAATGACAGATGATGCGAGGGCCGGAGATGTTATCGGTACAATTTTCTCGTTCCATTATATCGGTGACCATTATGAATATATTGTTAGAAGTGCTGAGGAAGAGGATTATTATGTTGATGATGATTATCTTTGGAATCAGGGGGATAAGGTTGGCGTAATAGTACCAGGTGAAAATTTGGTAATAAAGGTTTTGGAATAGTGGTTTAGGAGATATATATAATGATAAAAAAGTTTAATTATAACAGGCAGAAACAGCTTGCTATTCCATATATACTGTTTTTAATGTTATTCGTTATTCTTCCGCTTTTGGTAATTATCTATTATGGTTTTACAGATGGTGACGGCAATTTTTCCATAAGCAACTTTGTTGATTTCTTTACAAATGGAAGAACTCTTGGAACACTTATATACAGTTTGATTATCGCATTTGTGACCACATTGATATGTTTGGTTCTTGCTTATCCGGTGGCATTTATCTTAGCCAAGGGAATATATGTTAAAAAGCACGCTTTTTTAATGATTTTTGTGCTTCCGATGTGGATAAATTTTACATTGCGTATTACGGCTCTTAAGGAAATACTTACTCTGTTAGAAGGTAACCTTGCGTATTATCCATTTCAAAATACAGTTATATGTATGGTATATGATTTCCTGCCATTTATGATAATGCCTTTGTTTAATTCTCTTAGTAAGCTGGATAATTCAATGCTTGAAGCCTGTTCAGACCTTTACGCAAATGATTTTCAGAAATTTATATATGTAGTTCTGCCTTTGTCTATACCGGGAATAATAAGTGGTATTACCATGGTATTCCTGCCAGCCATGACTAATTACGTTGTTCTGGATATGGTATATAACAGTACTTATATTATGGGTAGTCTGATAGGCAGCTATTTCAGTACCTTTGACTGGAATAACGGTTCATTGATTTCGGCGATTCTGCTTACACTTATTGGTTTGTTTACAATGATTACTAATCGTTTGATTGGGGATAAGGAGGTTAGCTAGCTGTGAAGAGAAATATTCAACATGCAATCATATTTATAGTGCTGGCGTTTCTTTATCTTCCGATATTGATACTGACCTTTTATTCTTTCACTGATTCAACGATGATTGGTTCTGTAAGAGGTTTTTCTTTTGATAATTATGTTACATTATTTACAGAGCCGGCACTTCTTTCAATGATGGCTGGAACAATCGTACTTGCCCTGGTGGTAGGATTATTGTCCACCCTTTTAGGTACAATGGGAGCAATTGGCGCTTTCTACTCAAAAAAAGGTACCCGTCTTATGGTAGTGCTTTCGAATGAAATACCTATCGTTAACGCAGACGTAGTAACAGGTTTTTCTGTATGTATTTTTTTGATTGTTATTCTTAGAATTGATAAGGCCAGTTATATCCCTTTGGTATTAGCCCAGACTGCTCTTTGCGCTCCATTTGTGTACTTGTCTGTAACGCCAAGATTAAAGCAGATGGATGCTTCACTTTATGATGCAGGTCTTGATCTCGGATGTACTCCTATGCAGGCTATTATGAAGGTAATAGTACCTCAGATCGCTCCTGGTATTTTGTCAGGCTTTACTACGGCTATTACTTTATCACTTGATGATTATTTTATCGCTACATATACTAAACCAGCTACATTTGATACCATCAGTACTTATGTTGTAAACGCTACAAGAGGTGCACAGACATCGATAAAAACTGCTCTGTGGGCTCTTTCAGCTATTATTTTTGCTCTGGTATGTATTTTTGTTACTGTTTCAAATATGAAAAAACCAAATGAAGATACGAGAGGGGGACACTAATGAAAAAGAAGATATCCTTACTATGCTGTGCCGCTCTTTTATTTGGAACCATGATGCTTTCAGGATGTGGGCAAGAGGAAACAGATGCCATTGTATTAAGAGTAAGTAATTGGGAAGAATACATAGACTTAGGTGATTGGGACGAAGAGGAAAAAATAGAGCTGGATAACTGCGTTGTCTTTGGTGAAAACACCTTGTATGAAGACTTTGAAGAATGGTATTACGAGATGTATGGTCAAAAGGTTGTGGTAGAGTATTCGACCTTTGGTACCAATGAAGAGCTTTATAATCAGCTTACAATAGGAGATGTTTATGACCTTGTCTGTCCATCTGAGTATATGATTATGAAGATGATAAGGGATGG
>JAZUFJ010000196.1:0-1938 GCA_045640645.1 Lachnospiraceae bacterium | reverse complement strand
CTATACCACCATCAGAATCGCTCATAACATAACTTAAGGTTTTTGTTATCAAATCCTTATGAATAAAATATAACGAATAATATATTAAGAACAGGGTTAGCAAAATGTAACCAACTAATGCATAATCAAGCAATGTATCGTATTTACTACATACATATTCCAATGCAATTATAAGAACAAAAGAAAATATCGCAGGCCTGTATTTATTACGATAAAGGTTTACTGTTCGGAACATGGCAAATACAAGAACAACAAACCCAAAAAGAGCTATAATATATGAGAAATACGTATGAATATTGAACCATATACTATTTGATACAAAATAGCGATATGCGACATTATCTTTGTCACGATAACCTACTACCATCTTTCCCTGAAGGAAATCTGTAAGTAAAAGCTGGACAGATATAACACCGGCCATAAGACAGGTAATAAATCTGGTGATTTTTGTGCTCTCTATTCTTCCACTGTATTCTTCAAGGAACATAAGAAGTACTATTAATCCCCATTCAGTAGAGATATTATGCAAGCACTGGAAAAAAACGGCTATTCTTTCATCAGGTATAAAAACAGCAATCTGATTAGCAATAACATTAAAAGCTACAATATAGGCAAGCTTAATAACCGTTTTAGCAGTATTACTATCCTTATATTTTGCCCGTTGTACAGTAACGTACATTATAATTAAAAGAATAAAAAGTACTATAGCATATATTTCTCTCATATTTTATGTCAACCATTTCTGTTCTGTATTTTTCCATTTAGCGTAATACAATTCCGTACTTGCTAAATATAGCTGAGTTTCATATTAATACCTATAGTATAACATAAAGAAAAGACCCTGAACAATATGTCAGAGTCTTTTTTTACTTTCAATGTAAGCGCATACATTATTTAAATATTGAGGTTAAATCAAAGCATCTTACGTTAGTCCACATTCTATTGATTCTGACGTTATCTTCATCGTTGAAACATGCCATAACGACACTTCTGTCTACTACGTCCTTCGTAGGATACTGAGCAAAAAGCTGTCTTTTTAGCTGATCCTCATAGGTCATAATTATGTAATCCTCATTATCAGGATCATCCATATCAAAGAAATAACCACAATTATACTCTACTGCTTCTTCTTCGTCTCCCTCTTCAACACCATAATTATAATCTATGTACTGAAGTATGGAATCATCCTCTCCGCCTGATATTACAGAAGAATATCCAATATAATACATATTTCTAATTGCGTTCTCCGGCATTGAAACAAAGTTTATAAATGATTCTGCTACCTGCTGTTTTCTTGGATCTTCATTAATACCATCTTTAAGCATTATCCATCCATCAAACCACAGGTTTGTACCTTCAATTGGAGCTGAATAGCACAGATCAAGTCCATCTTCAAGAGCCTGATCCATAGTATATACTGCGTCCCCTGACCACTGTTGGTTCGCTATTACCTTTCCGGTAACCATGTCAGCCTTTCCTGCATCAGTTTCAAAGGCATATACATTATTTTTACATTTTGTCAGAACATCCTGTACAATATCTACAGTTTCCTTGTCAGTCCTGTTAAGAGCTTTTGACAGGTTATCATGATAGTTTGGATCGTTTACAAATTCTTCAGATGTTATCTCATCATAGTTTGCATAGCAGATAGCTCCAAAATAAGCATCTCTCACGCTATCCTTGATTGTTACACGTTTAAAATAGTCATTATTTAAAAGCAGATCCCAATGGGCTGCGTCCTCTTCGCTTACTTCTTCAGGATTATATACTAATCCCAAAGTTCCCCACATATAGCCTGCAGCATAATCTGCTAATACTTTTCCATCTATGTTCAGCTCATCAAATCTCTGCTCAATATATGGTGATACACCTTTTACATAATAATTATTCTCTTCATCTTTATCTTTGAAGTCATCTGACAAAGGGACTACCATTCCA
>JAZUFJ010000195.1:0-5070 GCA_045640645.1 Lachnospiraceae bacterium | reverse complement strand
GATGAAAAAACGGATATAGCTATTATAGAAACCGGTGTAGGTGGATTATATGATCAGACAAATGCGATTGGAGTACCTGTTTGTTCTGTGATAACAAAAATTGGATATGATCATATGACTGTTTTAGGAAATACTATTAGTGAGATAGCATATCAGAAGGCTGGAATAATAAAATGTGCATGTCCGGTGTTCTCCACAAATCAGGAAGAGGCTGCCATAGCTGTTATTAAAGATTATTCAGAAAAAATAAACTCTGGTGGATTATTCATTACAGATCAGGACACCATAGACCATGTAAGAAAGCTTAAGCTGGGACTTATAGGTGAATACCAGATTGAAAATGCAGCTTTAGCTTATAGTGTGGCGAGATATATATTAGATATGAGATTATTAGATCCTTTAGCTGTTTATGACTCTTCAGATACTACAAAAGTAGATATAAATGCAGATATGAGAAGAATAAGCACTAATTCATTCGATTCAGTAGTTAATGAAGGTATTGAAGAGGCATTTTGGCCAGGGAGAATGGAGATAGTATCGAGAAAACCATTCTTTTTGATCGATGGTGCTCATAATAGCAATGGGGTTAAAGCTCTTAAAGAAAGCCTGGAAGGGTTGTGGCCAGATGAGAACTTTCATATTATTATGGGTGTAATGTCGGATAAAGACTATGAAGAGATGTTAGATATAATATTTCCTCTTGCTAAAGACTTTTGCACTGTTACACCTGGAAATAACAGATCGTTAGAAGCCTCTAACCTTGCAGAATTAATAGAAAAACGTGGACTAAAGGTTTCTGTATTGGGCAGTACCAGTGATATACCCGGTGTATTAAAGGAGGATGCCAAAAATATAGCGATGGGATCCCTTTATTTTATAGCTGAAATAAAGAAACTATATGATAAAAGTAATGCGCAATAAAGAAGTTATATAATGAAATTATTTAAAAAGTTGACACTATGTGATAGAATGTCACTACAAATTATATTTCACATGCTAGTAGGCATGCTTTGCTGGCTAGTGTGACGAGAAAGTGATTATTACTACCTATATTGTACAGTATAAGGAGGATGAATATTATGAACTGTAAAAAATGTGGAGCAATTATTCGTGAAAATAGCAAATTTTGTGAGAATTGTGGGGCTCCGGTAGAATTAGCTGGTCCGGTATATGAAGAGTATAACCAGGCTGAGCCAGAGACAATTCCAGAGCCTGAAACTGTGACTGAAGAACAGTATGAAAGCGCAAGCCAGGCGGAACCACAGTTTGAAGGTGCAAGCCAGTCTGCTCCAAGATATGAATATGTTGAGCCTGAAACTGCTAAGACAGGCGGTAATCAGGGCTTTGCAATTGCATCTTTGGTTTGTGGAATTTTGTCATTAGTATGTTGCTGCTGTTGTAATCTTTTAAGCATTGTTCTTAGCTTAGTAGCTATAGGCTTAGGAATTGTTACTATTGTAAAAGGTTACGATGGAAAAGGAATGGCTATTGCAGGTATAGCTTGTGGTGGTGTAGGAATTGTTGGAAAGATTGTTTTCCTTATTATAGGAGCATCAGCAAGTACTATTCTTGATATGAATGATTTCATGGGTATAGATGGTTTTGATGATCTTATGGATATTATAGATAGTCTGTAATGATGAAAAAAACAGATTATGATGAGGAATTTTATTCTCTTGGCAAGATAGCTCTAGTTGTTGCTGTAGTAGTAATTATAACATATTGGCTTAATCCCTTTGGCGTTGTGAAGCTCATGAGCGGATGTTCACTTAAGGAGGTAACCGGATTATATTGCCCGGGCTGTGGTGGAACAAGAGCAACGAAAGCTCTGTTAAGGTTTCAGATATTAAAAAGCATTTATTATAATGCTGCTGTTCCATATGCTGCAGTAGTATATGTTCTGTTTATGACAAAGATGTTTCTGAAAAAACATGTCGACTATTTTCGAAACAGATTTAAAAGGCCTGGTCATTTGCTGGTTTATATATACATTGGTATAGGTATTCTTATTATTCAATGGGTTGTTAAGCTTGTATTTTTGCTAAAATATCATATAGCATGGTTAAAATAAAAAGCATGTATCTCCATTCGTGAGATACATGCTTTTTATTAACCACAGGTATATCTTCCAGATGCACCACATGGCAAAACAAGTCCATTTTCTTTTACTGGAAGACCAATCTCAGCAGCCTCTACTTTACCACCAAATTTAGATACTATAGCGGTGTTTATCATATATGAAAGAACTGCTGGCTGTAATCCTGTTGTATAAGAATTAATAAGGAAGAAAAGCGGTTTGTCACTAAGTATTTGTGTGGTCAGCTCGATAAATGGAAAGATGGATTCCTCTATTTTCCAAATTTCACCCTTAGGTCCTCTTCCATAGGATGGAGGATCCATTATAATGGCATCATACTTATTTCCGCGTCTTATTTCCCTTTCAACAAATTTTACACAATCATCTACAAGCCATCTTATTGGCGCAGCATCCAGTCCACTGGATACAGCATTTTCTTTTGCCCAGCCTACCATTCCTTTTGATGCGTCGACATGTGTAACATGGGCGCCAGCTTTTGCAGCAGCTAAAGTAGCTCCACCAGTATATGCAAAAAGATTAAGAACCTTGATTTGTCTGGTTTTATCTTTTTCTAAAGCTTCCTTTATTATAGAAGAGAACCAATCCCAATTAGTAGCCTGTTCTGGAAAAAGGCCGGTATGTTTGAAACTGAAGGGCTTAAGGTTAAAGGTAAGGTCTCTATAATTTATTTGCCATTCGTTTGGGAGGTTGAAAAATTCCCATTCGCCTCCACCTTTAGAGCTTCTATGATAATGTCCATTTGGTTTTTTCCATTTTGGATTTATTTTTTTTGTATTCCATATTACTTGTGGGTCTGGTCTGACAAGGAAATAATCACCCCATTTTTCAAGCTTTTCACCATTAGAGGTATCTATAACCTCATAGTCTTTCCAATTATCTGCAATCCACATTTTAACCTCCTGTGGTAATAATGATTTAAATAGAATTGATGATATCATGATATCATATAACACAGCTAAATAAAATATAGGATGTTAACGCACCGGACGTAAACGAAAACGAGACTTGATAATCTTACATGGATATGATATTCTTTATCGGAATACTTTGCTGTGGCAGAGCGTAAAAGTGGCAAAGTGTTACTACCTATTATATATGTGGAGGAAATATTATGAATACGATTAATTTTTGTATCATGGCTGCAATGGTTATCTATCTGTTAATGATGTTAGCTATTGGTTTTGTATTCAGTAAGAACAACGGTGATTCTACTGATTTCTATTTAGGTGGACGTAAGATGGGTCCTTTGGTTACAGCTATGTCAGCTGAAGCCTCTGATATGTCATCATGGTTGCTTATGGGACTTCCTGGTCTGGCATATCTTGCGGGTATTTGTGAACCATTTTGGACAGCTCTTGGTCTTGGTATTGGTACATATTTAAACTGGCTGTTTGTTTCAAAGAGACTTAGAAGATATTCTGCTAATATTAATGCATTTACTGTTCCACAGTTCTTTTCTAAGAGATTCCATGATGAGAGAAATACTCTTAGCGCTATCGCAGCTTTGATTATAATAATATTCTTTGTTCCATATACAGCATCTGGCTTTGCTGCTTGTGGAAAGCTTTTCAACAGTTTGTTCGGAGTTGATTATACAGTTGCAATGGTTGTTTCAGCTACAATTATTGTACTTTATACTATCATGGGTGGTTTTAAAGCTGTATCAACAACAGACTTTATCCAGAGCTGTGTAATGTCTGTAGCGCTTGTTGCGGTTCTTTGCTTTGGTGTAAACGTAGCCGGTGGTTTTGGCGCAGTAATGGATAATGCTAAGGCGCTTCCAGGACATATATCTCTTGTAAACTATTATGATGCAGCTAATGGTGTAGCAGCAAGCTATGGTGGAACAATTGCTATTATCTCTACTCTTGCATGGGGACTTGGATATTTTGGTATGCCTCATATTCTTCTTAGATTTATGGCGATTGAAGATGAGAAGAAGCTTACACTCTCAAGAAGAGTAGCTACTGTATGGGTATTTGTTGCAATGGGTGCAGCCATTGTAATTGGTGTTGTAGGTCTTGGTGTAACAAAGGCAGGAGCTCTTGAGTATCTTTCAGATTCAGGTACAGCAGAAACTATTATGGTTCGTCTTTCTGGACTTATATCTCAGCATGGTGTTGCAGCAGCTCTTCTTGCAGGTGTTATCCTTGCAGGTGTACTTGCAGCAACAATGTCAACAGCAGATTCACAGATGCTTGCGGCAGCATCTTCTGTTTCAGAAAATATAATTGTAGAATTTATGGGCAAGAAAATTGATGATAAGAAGAAGCTTGTTATCGCTAGAATAGCTATTGTAGTAATAGCAATTTTAGGTGTAATATTCGCTATGGATCCAAATTCATCTGTATTCAGAATCGTATCATTTGCATGGGCTGGTTTTGGTGGAGCCTTTGGTCCACTTGTTCTCCTTGCACTTTTCTGGAAGAGAACAAACAAGGCAGGAGCTCTTGCAGGACTTATCTCAGGTGGAGCAATGGTATTTATTTGGAAGTTCCTGGTAAAACCTCTTGGTGGAGTATTTGCAATTTATGAACTTCTTCCAGCATTTATCGTTTCTCTTATCTTTATCGTTGTAGTGAGCTTACTTACAAAAGAGCCAGATAAGAGTATCGTTGAAGAGTTTGAAGCAGCTAAATAAAAGCTTAAGAGAATAATTTTTATATATTTATAATAGAAGGTTCACCATATTGCTGATGAGCCTTCTATTGTTTTGTTAAATATGTATTTAAAAAAATACAAAAATTTTCATAAAATACTTGCATTATTTTTATACATACTGTATATTATTATTTGCTGTGACATTGATAGCGTAGAAGCGTGAGGTTGCTGCAGGATATGCAGGTGTTCCGTGGAGCGAATGTCAAGTTAGAAAACTGGCGACAAGTCACTGTACAAAGTTTACAAGTCTGTCAAATTGACAGAAAGCTGTGTGAGATCACCGCGGAGAGAGCGTTGAAGAAACACACGGC
>JAZUFJ010000194.1:0-3918 GCA_045640645.1 Lachnospiraceae bacterium | reverse complement strand
CCTTTAAGTCGTATTTTTTATATAGCTCAGCATAATAGGCAGAGTCCTTCTCTGATACAAAATTCGTTGCTGCTGTATCATTTTTATCTGTCAGGGTACCACCGACTATTTGCTTTACCTTTCCATTATGGATATCAATACAAGGTCTAAATTCCATAGTTTACTGTGATTGCTCCTTTTCTACAAGCTCGCCTTCGCGATATGCATCCAGCAATTCTTCAAGCTGAGTAATAGATTCTCTTATCTCATATCCGGTATCTGTATCAGCCACTCTAAGTCTTAAAAGTGGCGTTTCTACTATTGTTGAATCAGAAAATACATCTGTTTCCTTTATAATAGCGGCCTCTGCCGATTCAAATGGTTCGTGTGCTACAAGACGCATTCCATGGGAATTGTATACCAAAGTATATCCTGCAATTCCTGTCTTAGACTGGTAAGCCTTTGAAAAGCCTCCATCAATTATCATAAGCTTTCCACCGCACTTTATAGGTGATTCTCCTTTTTTCTGTTCAACAGGAACGTGTCCATTAATAATATGTGAATAGTTTTCATTAAGACCGAATTCACGCAAAATTTTTGTTACTGTAGCTTCATCGTCCAATAGCTCATAGTATTTATTTTTCTTCTCAACGTGGCTGGCCTTGTCCTCTATCAGATAGGATTCAAAGGTTGCCATTTTCTTTTTGCCGAACACCGGAGAATTAGGATTTTCCCAGATATACCAAAGAATATCCTGTCCCTTTTCCTTTTCAACAGATCCCCTTGTTCCGTAATATCCTTTTCTGGCATAGTGGTCCAGGATATCGTACAACGGTTTTCCACTATATTCCTTTCCATAAATGGTTACCTTCTTGAAATCACCATTTTCATCAAGAGGCACACATCCATGATACAACAGATTGGAATTGTAGATTTTATATAGTCCTCCCCTGGAGAACATAAATCTTACATGTTTTTGAAGCTTTTCACATTTTTCAAAGGATTGCTTAAGTCTGTCCATAAGCTGTTCCACTTCTACGCTTAGCTCGTATGGATTTTGAGGGTCAACAGTAGGAAAATCTGTATCTTTTATGGCATATTCCCTGCCATCTACCATTACAGTCTTTTTTTCGTAATCTATCTTATCCAAAAGAAGCCTGTCATCCATCATAAATTCTGGCCTTCTCTTAATAAGCTGTCCCTCCAGCTTAAACTGAATAATAGCAATTGCCTTATGCATTTTTGTATCCAGCCCAAGCTCTGAGGTATCATAGTTGTTTTTATTATAATTTATATGGAAAGCATCACAGTTAACATGTTTATAAGTTTCAAGCGCAAAATTAGCCAATGGAACAAGATTGATACCATATCCTTCCTCAAGGGTATCAAGGTTTCCATATTTTGCAGACATTCTAAGAACATTTGCTATACATGCAAGATGGCCTGAGGCTGCTCCCATCCATACTACATCGTGATTGCCCCACTGAATATCAACAGAATGATAATTTCTTAATGTATCCAGTACAATATGCGGACCTGGCCCTCTGTCAAATACATCTCCCAAAATGTGAAGATGATCTATTACAAGCCTTTGAATAAGATTAGACAGCGCAACAATAAAATCCGGAGCCCTGTCTATACGTATAATAGTATGTATTATTTCATTGTAATATGCTTCTTTATCCTGAACCTCTTCCTTTTCAGTGATAAGCTCTTCTATTACATAAGCGAAATCACGTGGCAGTGATTTTCTAACCTTTGATCTGGTATACTTACTTGCTACTCTCTTTGTTATCTGGACCAGTCTGTGCAGAGTAATCTTATACCAATCCTCAATATTGTCCTCTTCTTTTTTAATTATCTCTAATTTTTCCTTCGGATAATATATGAGGGTAGCCAGACTTTTCTTATCTCTCTCGCTTAATGTATTTCCAAACTCTTCATCTATCTTTCGTCTAATAGAGCCAGAACCATTTTTTAACACATGGAGAAACTGTTCAGATTCTCCATGTATATCTGTCATAAAATGCTCCGTACTCTTTGGAAGATTTAGAATTGATTGCAAATTAATAATCTCTGTAGATGCAGCTGCTATCGTTGGATACTGCTCTGCAAGGATTTTCAAATATTTTAATTCTGTTTTTTCACCTCTGAACATCTATGAGTTCCTTTATTATGCAATACTTTTATTAATAACAATCACACATTACCCGCTAATACCACTGTAAAAACATAATTACAATATAATCTACATCAAATGATAGCATTAGCTGATAATATTAGCCGATAACATCGCTCATATCATACAATCCCGGTTCTTTTGATGCCAGGAACTTAGCTGCCTGAATAGCGCCCTTTCCAAAAACAGCTCTGGAATATGCAGTATGGCTAAAGGTTATCACTTCATCCTGTCCTGCAAATATTACATCATGATCTCCTACAATACTTCCACCTCTTACAGCGCTGATACCAAGCTCATTATCCTTTCTCTTCTGTCTTACCTGGCTACGATCATAAACATATTCATATGTATTATTTCGCGCCTCATTTATAGAATCAGCCAGTGCAAGCGCTGTTCCGGATGGAGCATCTAATTTCATCTTATGATGCTTTTCAACTATTTCTACATCAAAACCTGCTGGCGCTAAAATATTAGCTGCTTCCTTTAAAAGCTTCATAAGAGTATTTATTCCCAAAGACATGTTAGCACTTCTAAGAATAGCTACCTTTTTACTGGTTTCGTTTAATTTATTTAACTGTTCCTCACTAAGACCTGTAGTACATACTACTGCCGGAACTTTATTGTTTGCGCACCAATCAAGTAAACCATCAATTGCTGAAGCGTTACCAAAATCTACCAGTACATCCGCTTTGATTTCACAATCCTCTAAATTTTTGTACACAGGATATGTATTTGTTATTCCATCAAATATATCTATACCGGCAACTATTTCTATTTCGGGATCATCCTTTACTATCCCTGTTATCATCTGTCCCATACGGCCATTACAACCGTGCATAATCATTTTTACCATGTAAATGTCCTCTATTATTATAAGATTCCGTAAGCTTTCATAGCTTCTTCAAGCATTTTTGCGTTCTGTGGCTCCATTTCTACCAATGGACGTTTTACGATACCTGTATCTCTCTTCTGAAGCTCTAAAGCCTTCTTAACAGGAATAGGGTTAACCTCTTTAAAAAGACCATCAATAACTGGTATAGCTTCTAACTGAAGTCTGCAGCTTTCCATAACATTTCCGTCAAAAAATTCCTGACAAATATTATGTGTCTGTTCAGGAGCAACATTTGATAATACGGATATTACTCCCTTTCCGCCAAGTGAAAGAATAGGCACTATCTGATCATCATTTCCTGAGTAAAGATCAATCTTTCCATCTGTAAGCTGCATAATCTTAGCAACCTGTGAAATATTACCGCTTGCTTCCTTAACAGCAACAATATTTTCTACATTCTTAAATAATGTAGCTATAGTTTCAGGCATAATGTTTACACCAGTTCTTCCCTGAATATTATATAAAATCATAGGAATCTTAATACTATTAGCTATCATGGTAAAATGCTCAATAAGACCCTTCTGTGTAGACTTGTTATAGTAAGGACTTACTACCAGTACAGCATCTGCTCCAACCTTTTCAGCTTCCTGTGAAAGATATATAGCTGTATCTGTACAATTAGAACCTGTTCCGGCTATAACTGGGATTCTCTTATTAACAACTTCACAACAATATTTTATTACTTCAATATGCTCTTCATGTGTAAGACAGCTTGATTCTCCTGTAGTTCCACAAACAATAATAGCATCTGTCTTATTTGCTATCTGATATTCTATCTGTTCCTTAAATAAATCATAATCTACCTCACCTGTAGTCTTAAATGGTGTAGTAATAGCAACTCCTGCCCCTTTAAAAATAGCCATCG
>JAZUFJ010000193.1:0-4281 GCA_045640645.1 Lachnospiraceae bacterium | reverse complement strand
AGAATACTTTGAGATGGTGAAGAGCCTTTCTAATGAAGCTGATAAAGGAGAGGCTAATCTTGTACTTATGGGTATGGAGCCTACACATCCAAGTGAAAAATATGGTTATATTATTCCAAGCGATCAGAAGCCTGTGAGCAGAGTAAATACATTTAAGGAAAAACCTGATGAGGAAACCGCAAAGCGTTATATTGAAGATGGCGCATTATGGAACGGTGGTGTATTTGCCTACAAAATCAAATATGTTCTGGAAAAGGCTAAAGAAATATGTGGGGCCAGTGATTACCGCTACCTTTTTGACAATTATGAAAACCTTACGAAAATTTCTTTTGACTATGCTGTAGTTGAAAAGGAAGACAAGATAAATGTTATGCGTTTTGGTGGAGAATGGAGAGATCTCGGTGCCTGGGATACGCTTACTGGAGCAATGAGCGATAAAACCATTGGAAACGTTACTCTGGATAGTGATTGCGATAATGTGCATGTAATAAATGAGCTTAGTATACCTGTTTTGGGAATGGGGTTAAAAGACATAGCCATAGCTGTAAGCCCTGATGGAATATTAGTAACAGATAAGGAATCTAGTAATCAGGTAAAAAAATATGTTGAAGATATTCAGTTAAGACCTATGTATGAGGAAAGAGTCTGGGGAGAATATAAGGTTTTAGATTATGTCAACCATTCTGACGGCAACAATTCGCTGACAAAACATCTTGTTTTAAGACCAGGTCAGCATATTAGCTACCAGCGACATAAGAGAAGATCAGAAATCTGGACTTTTATAGAGGGTAGCGGCGAGCTGATACTTAATGGGGTAATCAAGCAGGTTACAAGAGGAGATACTGCCTATATTTTACCAGGAGTAAACCATGCGATTAAGGCAAATACTGAGCTGCATATAATCGAGGTACAGATAGGCGACGAGCTTACAGAGGACGATATAGAAAGATTAGATTATAATTGGGAGGACTAATCTATTTTTCTTCGTCGTTTCTCTTGGCACCATTACCTCTTAAAGCGCGGTAAAGAATCTGGAAGCCGGCTATTAAGACAGGGATGATGATAGTAAGAGTGATGCTCGCTTTAAACATTGTAACGCTTAATGGAGAATTAATAATAGCACATACTAATGTAGTAATGTATAAGACAACAAGTATTATTACACCTAAAAGGGCAAGTATTCGTTTCATATGATTTTAACCTCCGTGACATATATATAAAGTATACGATTATTTGTTGCCTTTTGTAAAGAATTGCTTGAGTTATGATATTCATAGTAATAAAATATATTGGATAAGGGTTTTTGGGGTATATAAGGGGAGAGTATAATGATTCTGTTTGAACTATACAGACAGCTTGATGTCAGGATGTATATGACGGTAGCTGCTTTGGATCGTAATTTCGGTGCATGCTCTAAGTATTTGATCACGGGAAATTCTTTGATTTTACTAGGTACGGAGCATTCAGTTAAGCTTGATCTTACAAATAAAACTATGACAGTGGAAAAGGCTATCAAAGAATGGGATATTGATAGTGAGGCTGTTTTATGGTTTGCTGAAGATTCGGCAGAGGCATGTATTATACGATTGATAAACAATGCTTTCAGAGAATGGTTAAAGATAGACCCATTTTCATCTACAGAGGAATTTGAGGCAGCAACAGCTAAGTTAAATGCCATACTGGACAGATATAATCTGCGAGTAGTGTTTGATTCTAACAGTCTTAAGGTTCTTCAATTTGGGGAAGTTATTACCTTTGAGGAAGCTTTAGAGATTATTATAGAAATTGATTCCGATACCGAAACAGAGCTTATGATAGCAGAGTGCTTTGCTGAAGCGGAATACCAGCGCTCTATAGGGCAGCTTGAAGAGGCTGCAAAGAATTATGAGCACATACTTAAGCATATTGAGAGATCTGTACAGTTATATACTATCTGCTCATTTAAGCTTGCGGAGATCTACTATTTCTTAAACAATAATGAGCGTTCTGCGCTATTGTATTATAGATGTAATCCGGCGTTTATTACGGATGAGAGAGATTTCTATATTCATTTAGGACATGCTTTGCTTGATTCTAAGATGAAGAAATATGAGCGTCAGATTAGAATTTATTACAGGGGAATGCTGGATCCTTTGTATGCTCAGAATCATGTTCAGGCAATTAGAGCGGCTTCAAGGGACGTTTCAGATGTATTTAAGGAATACGAGGAAACATGCCTTGAAATGGGAGAAAAGAAATATAGAGAGCATTACGAAAATCTTCCTCCACAGGCCGATGATATAGATGAGCTGGTGTTAGAGGAAGCTTTATATGAGAATGATAGCATAAGCGATGATTACATTAAGGTATATGAAAAGATTCATTTGCTGGAGCATGCTTTCTTAAGCGACAATGGCAGCAGTAAAGAAGAGCTTATTTCTGATGGTCTTGATAGCTACAATGATGGTGAGTATCAGAAATCTTTTGAGGCATATTTACGCTTAAAGAGCATGATAAAAGCTGATAGTGAACAATATACCTGGACAATGCTTCAGCTTGGAAAGCTTTATTGTATTTTTGACGAATATAAAAAAGCAAAGGAATGCTTATCAGGATGTGCATTGGATCGGTTTAATGATGTGTATAAGAAAGATGATTATTTACTGCTATATGAACATGTTAAAACAGTATGTAACCATTTAGAGAATGATATAAGATACAGGAGTCTGATAAGAGGAATTATAGATCCGTATTATGCTAAAACTGATAGGACCTATTATGTGCTCTCTCAGGAAAAAAATCTTACAGAAGAATTTGCTAAATACGAAAAGGAATGCCGGGAAAAGGCAGTAACTGATTGTAAGAGCAATCAGAGTGAAAAAATATTGGAAAAGAAGAACAAGGAAGATGGCGAAAAGCTTGGCTTCTTCGGGCGTATTAAGAAATTCTTTCGTAAATAGCATAGGGTGAAAGACGTTGAATAAAAGAAACGAAATTGATATGACGAACGGACCTCTTGTAAGCAAAATGCTTATATTTGTCCTTCCTCTTATAGCTACAAGCCTATTGCAGCTGTTATTTAATGCGGCAGATACAATAGTTGTAGGTAGATTCGTGGGGCCAAATGCATTGGCTGCAGTAGGGGCAACCTCTAGTCTTGTGAATTTTTTCCTTAATCTGCTGGTGGGACTTTCTGTAGGCGCTAATGTTGTTATAGCTCAGTTTATTGGAGCAGGAAAAACAGAGGATTGCGGAAGAGCAGTACACTGTTTTGTGTTCGTAGCTTTAATAGGAGGTTTGCTTCTTGGCGGTATAGCATGGATATTTGCCCCGGGAATTTTGAATACCATGGGCACACCTCAGGAAATAATAGGTATGTCCCAGTTATATCTTCGTATATTTTTTATTGGTGTTCCTTTTCAAAGTATATATAATACTGTTGCGGCTATGCTGAGAGCACAGGGAGATACAAAAAGACCATTGATATTCCTCATTATTGCGGGTATTATTAACGTTGTTTTAAATGTATTCTTTATAGTGAGCCTGCATCTTGATGTAGCAGGTGTAGCGCTGGCGACTATTATCAGTCAGGGAATAAGTGTTATTCTGATTGTCAGATGTCTGATAAAAGAAGAAGGAGCGCTTCATTTTTCCATTAAACGCATGAAATATGATAGTGACTGCTTTAAAAGGATGATGAAGATAGGGCTTCCCGCTGGCGTACAGGGAATGCTTTTCAGCTTTTCTAATATTTTGATACAGAGCACTGTTAACAGTTTTGGAGCTGTTGTAGTGGCAGGAAATTCTGTAGCCCAGAGTATAGAAGGCTTTGTTTATGTAACGATGAATGCTTTTCAGCAGGTTTCCCAGACCTTTGTAGGCCAGAATATTGGCGCTATGAAGATCGACAGGGTAAAAGAGGCAAGGACGAAATCACTGCTTTTAGTTACCATAGTAGGCTTGATTACAGGTATATTGACCACTATTTTCGCTAAGCCTCTTTGCGGTATATATGCAACTGATCCGGATGTAATAAGAGCAGGCTGCGTACGTGTATATTGTATTTGCACTGCATATTTTTTATGTGGTATTATGGACACCATAGTTGGCGCGTTAAGAGGAATAGGCTATTCGGTTATCCCGATGATAACCAGTCTTGTTGGAGCGTGCGGTTTCAGAATATTATGGATACTTTTTGTGTTCCCATTAAAACCAGTGGTGGAGAGCGTTTATTTTTCCTATCCTGTTACATGGACAATTACTTTTATAGGTCATATGATATTCTGGAATATAATTAGTAAG
>JAZUFJ010000192.1:0-8266 GCA_045640645.1 Lachnospiraceae bacterium | reverse complement strand
TATGAACGCATCAGAGCTTAGCGGATATAAGATTTGGCTTGCACAGTATAATGCAGCCGGCCCGACATATACAGGAAAGTATGATTTGTGGCAATATACATCTAAAGGTTCAGTTAATGGAATTAGTGGATATGTAGATATGAATCAATCATATTTAGGATATTAAATATATAATAAAGGAGTAAGACAATGGGTAAGATAACTGTTGAGACTTGTCATATAGAAGGATTAAAGGTTATAACACCTTCAGTTTTTGGAGATCAGCGTGGATATTTTATGGAGTCATATAATTATAATGACTTTAAAGAGGTTGGAATAGATCAGGTATTTGTCCAGGATAATCAGTCAGCTTCAAAAAAAGGTGTAATTAGAGGCTTACATTTTCAGATAAACTATCCTCAGGATAAATTGGTTAGGGTTATAAGGGGAGAAGTATTTGATGTTGCTGTTGATATGCGAGAAGGATCTCCTACTTATGGACAGTGGTACGGCGTGAGACTTTCAGAAGAAAATAAGAAGATGTTTTTTATTCCTAAAAATTTTGCCCATGGTTTTGTGGTTTTATCTGACTATGCAGAGTTTGCATATAAGTGTACTGATTTCTATCATCCAAATGATGAAGGTGGTATTATCTGGAACGATCCTGAGGTAGGTATAGAGTGGCCAATAGAAGATGAAGCACAGCTTATCTTTTCTGAAAAAGATACAAAGTGGCCAACATTAAAAGAGCTTAATAGTAGAAAGTAACATTAAGGGGACACTATGTGTCCCCTAAGGAGTTTATATGTCCCAAAAGAAAAAGATAATAAGGATTACAACAATCATAGTCCTTATTCTGAATATATATATAATTTTTCATCACAACCCTCTAGCAGATCCGACGCAGGAAATAATAAAGAAAATTGTATCCTGCATTATTTTAGAAGGAATATATTTTGTATTTATAAAAATGTATGAAAAGATTGTGATATTGCCGATAGAGCTTTACCAGAATAGAAGGCTTGTGTGGAAGCTTGCAAAAAATGATTTCAAAACACGATATGCAGGATCATATTTAGGCATAGTATGGGCTTTTGTTCAGCCGGTTATAACGGTTTTGCTTTATTGGTTTGTATTTACTGTAGCTCTTCCAAGTAGAGCTGTAGCGATAAAGGGAGATCTGGAGGTACCATATATCCTATGGCTTATAGCAGGTATAGTACCATGGTTTTTCTTTTCGGAAGCTTTGTCAAATGGTACGAATGCATTACTTGAGTACAATTATTTAGTAAAAAAGGTAGTGTTTAAAATTAGTATACTGCCAATAATTAAAATAATATCAGCTCTTTTTGTCCATGCTTTTTTCATAATGTTTAGTCTGATATTATTTGTGTGTTATGGATATTACCCGGATCTTTATACATTACAGATATTTTATTATTCTTTCTGTATGTTTGTTTTTGTGTTGGGCTTATGCTATGTTACATGTTCGATTATTATTTTCTTTAGGGATTTAGGACAGATTATTTCGATTATTTTACAGGTTGGAATATGGGCGACACCTATTCTTTGGAATATTACTAATCTGTCTCCTAAACTGAGAGTAATATTTAAGCTAAATCCAATGAATTATATAGTCGAAGGATATAGAAATGCTTTGATAGATAAGATATGGTTTTGGGAGACTTTTTACTCAACAGCCTATTTTTGGATTTTGACTATATGTATTTTTGCTTTGGGATCATTGGTATTTAAGCGACTAAAAGTGCATTTTGCAGATGTTTTATAACTGATAACGAGCTGTTTCTGTAATTATGGAACAGATTGAAATGGAATCTTTAATAAATGGGAGTACTTGATTAATGGCAGAATCAGTAGCTATAAAGGTAGATCATTTAACTAAAGTATATAAGCTTTATGACAGAAACAGGGATAGGCTAAAGGAAGCCCTGCATATAGGCAGAAATATTAATTCCCATGAGCACTATGCTTTAAATGACGTAAATATTGAGATCCATACTGGTGAGACAGTTGGTATTATTGGAACAAATGGATCTGGTAAATCTACTATCCTCAAAATAATTACAGGTGTATTGAACCCCACAAAAGGGAGCGTTACTATTAACGGACGTATATCTGCCCTATTAGAGCTGGGAGCAGGCTTTAATATGGAATATACAGGAATAGAGAATGTTTATCTTAATGGAACAATGATGGGATTTTCTGAAGAGGAGATAGACGCTAAGCTCCCATCAATTCTTGAGTTTGCAGATATTGGCGATTTTGTTAACCAGAAGGTTAAAACATATTCCAGCGGAATGTTTGTAAGGCTTGCTTTTGCTGTAGCTATAAATATTGATCCTGAAATATTAATAGTAGATGAAGCTTTGTCGGTAGGAGATGTTTTTTTCCAAAATAAATGCTATAGAAAATTTGAGGAATTTAAAAAACAGGGAAAAACGATTTTATTTGTCAGTCATGATCTGAGCAGTATAAGTAAATATTGTGACCGTGTTGTGTTACTGGAAAAAGGTTATAAGATTGGTGAAGGTGAACCAAAAGAAATAATAGATATGTATAAAAAAGTTTTGGTTGGCCAGTTAGATAAAAAAGCTGATACTTCAAAAAGCGCTGAAATTAATAATGGTGCCAAATGGAAGGATCAAATGAATCTAAATCCAAGCTTTGATGAATATGGAAGTGGATTGGCTGAGTTTGAGGATTATTGCGCATATGATAATGCGGGTGTAATAACCAATTCAATTATTAAAGGTGAAGAGTTTACTGTAAAGCTGAAAATCAGGTTTTTCGAGTCAATACAGGATCCGATTTTTGCTGTATCCTTTAAAAATATGCAAGGTACCGAAATTACAGGAACAAATACTATGTTTGAAAAGGTTACAACAGGTACTCCGCAAGCAGGAGATGTAATGATAGCTACCTTTACACAGAATATGAATCTTCAGGGTGGAGAGTATTTGGTATCATTAGGCTGTGTTGGATACAGAGAGGGTAACTTTACGGTATACCATAGATTATATGATATATTTAACCTTACTGTAATTTCGTCGAAAAACTCAACGGGATTTTATGACATGAATTCAATTGTAACGGTGCGAAAAGAAAATGAAGACTAATTCAGATTATATTGAAAAAATAGCAAACGTAAAATTAAATTATAATTACTATTCAGGTGAGGATTTATATTCTGAGGGAGTAAGCGAGGATGCATTATTAGACGCTGTAAAAAAGCATAGTGAGCAGGAATATGAAGCTTTAATACAGCATTCCAGATCATGGTCATTTATGTATCATCTGTCTTATATTCGAGAAAATATAGTAAGCTGGCTTCCATTAACAGGTACAGAAAAGGTATTGGAAATAGGAGCTGGATGTGGTGCTATTACCGGGAAGCTCTGTGAAATGGCAGAAAGCGTAACCTGTATAGAGCTTTCAAAGAAACGTAGTCTTATTAATGCTTACAGACATAAAGAATTTGAAAATCTTGAGATTATAGTAGGTAATTTTAAAGATATTGAGCCAGATATCGAAGAAAAGTATGATTATATAACTTTGATAGGTGTTTTGGAATATGCGGGAAGCTATATAGGTGGTGAAAGCCCATATATTGAAATGGTTAAAACCATGAAGAAGCATCTTAAAGAGGATGGAAAAATCATAATTGCTATAGAGAATAAATTTGGTCTTAAATATTTCGCTGGATGTAAAGAGGATCATACAGGTACATATTATGAAGGAATAGAGGGGTATACTGAGGATAAGGGTGTACATACTTTTTCGAAGGATCAGCTGGAAGAAATAGTAAGGGCAGCAGGGCTTTGCTCAAAGTTTTATTATCCATATCCAGATTACAAGCTCCCTCATACCATTTTTTCTGATGAATATCTGCCCAAAAAAGGTGAGCTGACTACTAATCTTAGAAATTATGATTCTGACAGACTGGTTACTTTTGATGAAGGCAAGGTTTTTGATTCTGTAATTGAAGATGGGAAGTTTCCTTTCTTTTCAAATTCCTTCGTAGTTGTAGCCTCTTTTGATGATGTATTTAAAATATCACCATCTTTTCCTGTATATACTAAATATGCAAATGAAAGGTCGGCATTATATAGAGTCGGCACTTCTATTGATCAATCCTATGACAACAGCAGAAGTGTATATAAGAATTCTTTGGATATAAACACAAATAAGCACATTCAGGATATATATAATAATTATCTTTTGCTTGAGGAGCTTTATAAGGACACTAAATTTGCACCTAATAAGTGTGAGCTTATAAAGGGAGTTGAAAGAGGAGAAGTATATATTGGAAAGATATCAAGAGTAAAGGATAGGATAAAGCTGGAATATATTAGCGGTATCACTCTTGAAAAATATCTTGATATGCTTAATAAAAA
Organism: Lachnospiraceae bacterium; assembly: GCA_045640645.1. Taxonomy (GTDB): domain Bacteria; phylum Bacillota; class Clostridia; order Lachnospirales; family Lachnospiraceae; genus JAZUFJ01. Next base: position 3,872 of record JAZUFJ010000192.1, on the reverse strand, counting down.
CGAAGAATACGAAAAAATGGTGCAGCTTATTAAGGAATACAAGGACATTGTATTGAAGATTGCTGCAGATAACAAATTTAGCGTTACTAATCGTTTTAATGAGATATTTGGAAAAAGAAAATTTGCTAAGGATTATACAGCTTCCAGTGTATGTAATTATGATATTATCTTCTCAAATATAGTACTTGATAAGGATGAGCTGGAAAATGGTAAATGGCATGTACTAGATTATGAATGGGTGTTTGATTTTCCAGTGCCAGCAATTTTTACTGTTTACAGAGCTCTGTATTATTATGATTCTTACCGTACAGAAAGTGGATTCCACAGATATCTGGAGGATAAGGGAACGAATATATACAAGCTGTGTGATATTTCTGAAGAGGAAGAGTCAATTTTTGAGAGCATGGAGCATAGCTTCCAGGTTTATATTATAAATGGTATGGCGTCTCTTGAGGTAATGCATGAAATTATGCCGGCAAGTGCAATAAGATTTGATAAGCTTATGGATAGAGCGGTATATTTGCGTAATCTAAATATGCCTATGGTTTTCTACAGCAGTGGAGAGCCTTTTACCAGTGATAAGCATATCAATGTTTTGGCAAAGGTAACAGATGGTAACAAGGTATCATTGGATATTAAGATGTCTGTAGGGATGAAAAATCTTAGGATCGATCCAACAGAATATCCATGTATTGTTAAGCTGGAAAAGGCAGAACAGAGACTATATGGTGGAAATGTAATAGAAGTTAATAAGTTTATGGTAAACGGAATGCCAATAAGTAAGAGTACAGTAATGTTTGACACAGATGATTCTCAGATCTTGATAGAAGATATTGTGGAAGGCACAGATATTCTACATATTGAGTATACTGTAACAATGTTAGAGAGCGAATTCTATACAGAATTTAAGGATTACATTTCTGAAAGATTATCTAAAGATAATAAAAATGATACTGTTTTGGATAAGATACAGTATAAGTTAAAAATCAAAAAACGAGAGATTATACCTGATGGTTTTTATTTAATAGGAGAAGGATCAGGAACAAATAAGTAATAAGCGGCAAATCATAAGTAAGAGGATAAGGAATGTTTTTTTCTAAAAGAAAATATGGATTAAAGCACAAGTTCTTTCAGAATTATGAGGATGAAATAAAAAGACAAACAGATGCTTATTCCTATAGCTTAAATGAATATGAAACAGATATAAGAGGGGTACTTAAGAGTAGCCCTCTGTTTTCTATTGCAGAATACTATAAAGGGAATAGTAAATATTATGTATATATAGGTGGAAACGGAAGAATTAATAAGAATGCAATAGAAAGCTTATTTGAAGATATTAACCCGGAAGAGTCAGATTTGATATATTGTGACGAGGATTATATTGATAAAAATAACATATGTAATTATCCGTATTTGAAACCTGAGTGGTCTGAACACACATTGTTAAACACAAATTATATAGGAAATTTCTTTGGGGTTAAGGAAAGTCTCATTGCTGATCTGGTGACTGGTTTTGATAACTTTAATATATCAAATGAAAATGTTTTTCGAGCTGAAATATATGAATTATTACTTGAGATTAGCACATTGACAGATAAGATAACACATGTTTCCAAAACGTTGTTTCACATATACTATAATGGTATATTTGCTGATAATATGGCGGTTTCCACAGAAATATACGATGAATTTTATCGCGAACAAATTACTGCAGAAATGAACCAGATTCGAGAAAAGGCTTTTGAAAAACGAGGATATTTTGTTGATACTGAAGAAAGTGTTTCAATTATTATTCCATCGAAGGATAATAGTGAATCTCTTATAAAATGTTTAAAAAGTATAAAAATTAAAACTAAATTTAATAAAAATAATCTTGAAATTGTGATTGTTGATAATGGCAGCAACGAAAAACATAAAAAGGCTGTTGAAGAATATATAGAGGTTAATAATGATATAAAAATTAAATATATTTATGAGCCTATGGAGTTTAATTTTTCTTACATGTGCAATCTTGGTGTCAGGGAGGCTAAAGGAAGGTATTATCTTTTTATGAACGATGATATCGAGGTGGTAAGCGAAGATTATATTAACCGTATGCTGTTTTATGGACGAAGGTCTGAGGTTGGAGCAGTAGGTATAAAGCTTCTGTATCCGGACAGTGATCTGATACAGCATACTGGAGTATGTGATTTGGACTGTGGACCATCTCACAAATTATCCCATCAGAAAGATAGTATTGTTCATTATTTTGGCATCAATAAATTTACCAGAGATGTATATGCTGTGACAGGTGCCTGCCTGTTGGTAGAGAGTGAAAAATACTTTAAAGTTGGCGGTTTTCATGATAAAATGAAAGTTGGCTATAATGATATTGATTTATGCCTTAAGCTCTATGAAAATAAGTATTTTAATGTGGTCATAAACGATAGTTTTTTATATCATCATGAATCCTTATCCCGTGGAGAAGACAGTATGGATGATATGAAGTATAAAAGACTGGAGGATGAGAGAAAATTATTTTATTCTCTTCATCCTGGGGCTTTAAATTCCTGTGATCCATTTTACCATAAGGATTTGATACAGGATTCTTTGGACTATACAGTTGATATAAAAGGCAAATGTGATGACAGGTTTTACAGGGTTATGCCAGAGGAGCTTAATAACCTGAAAAATTCAAAGCTTGCTCATTTTAATATTGAAGAAATTGCCTTTGAAAGAGGTATAGCTGCTAAAAAAACTTCATCGGACTGTTATAGAATAACAGGCTGGGGTCTATTAGATAAAACAGATAACAGACTATTTAAGAGGTATTTCGTTTTATCATCTGATGATAGGATGTTATATTTCCCTGTAAATGATAAGTACAGGGAGGATGTTAGCAAGGTCTTTGAAAAGTCAAAAGAGACTCTTCTTTGTGGCTTTGTGATAAGGATAGATCAGAAATATATAGAAAAGAACAAAGTTTATCGTATGGGTATGGCCTATATCTCCTACGATGAAAAAAAGAAATATTGTACCATGGGTGGATTATATGCAACAGACAGAGGAATCTTTACAGAAGAAGCTTGATTATTACAAGGATCTCTATGAAAAAGAGCTTAAAAAGAACGAACAGCTGACAGAGGAATTGGTGAGCTGTGAGGCTAAATGTGCAGATCTGACATATAAGCTGGATAAAATAAGAAAGAGTAAATTATGGAAATCAATTTATCCATTTAGACTGGCTTTTAGTCATTTTAAAAATTTTATTACAAGAGTAAAACGATATGGCAATCTTAAAAATCTAATGAGAAAAATCGAGAGTAAGCGTATCGAAATAAAAGCATATAAAAGCTATGGAACTCTTAGTATGCCAGGCGAAGAGCTTATTAAAGAACAGAGAGAACACAAATTTAATAAGGATATAAAGTTCAGTATTCTTGTTCCACTATATAATACTCCTGAGAAATTTCTTAGGGAAATGATTGAGTCCGTTACATCCCAGACCTATGTTAAATGGGAGCTTTGTCTTGCTGATGGATCTGATGCAGAGCATGTGTATGTCAGGAAAATAGTTGAAGAATACATCGAAGCTGACAAGACTAAAATAGCAGAATATGGTCTTGATTATCAGAGAATATTGTATAGAAAAATCGAGAAAAACCTTGGAATATCAGGTAATACAAATGTGTGCTTTGAGATGGCAACGGGAAATTATATTGGTTTGTTTGACCATGACGATTTACTTCATCCCTGTGCGTTATATGAGTACATGAAGGTTATATGCGATCAGGATGCAGATTATATTTATTGTGATGAAGTTACCTTTAAAGGTAATAGCATTAACAATATGATTACACTACATTTTAAACCGGATTTTGCAATAGATAATT
>JAZUFJ010000191.1:0-2373 GCA_045640645.1 Lachnospiraceae bacterium | reverse complement strand
GGCGTATTGAGCATTCCCAGGAATTATTAGTAAACACTGATCTTGCTGTCTCCAAAATAGCTGTTATGTGCGGTTTTCCAAGCGCTTCTTCATTTATAAGAATGTTTAAGCAGATTAATGAATGTACACCAACAGATTACAGGGAACGTGTTTCCTCTGGTAACAATGATAGAGCTCGTCAGGCAGGCTCCATAAGCTAATTGATATAAAATATTCGCAATCCACTTTACTTCTTGCTCAAATAAAATTCTGCTTTGCAGCTACGTATCGGGGAGTACCCCGAAGCTTTAAAAGGGAAAATTTAAAAGGGAAAACACCTCAGCTAAAGCTATGGTATTTTCCCTTTTCATTTTGTATATAATCATTCCGATATACGCTTTGTTAACCTCAATATCATATCCTTAAGGTCCTTGGCAACTATTGGCTTGCTTAGGTAACCATCAAAGCCCATATCCATATATTCTTTCATGGCTCCTGACATTGCATTTGCTGTCAGCATGATTATTGGCGTACCTGAGTTAATATTATTACGCCTCTTCATTTCCTCAAATACCTCAACACCGTTCATATCCGGCATCATATGATCAAGCAATATCGCATCATATTTATTGTCTTCAATATCTATTAAACAGTCTTTTCCGTTATCGATGGTTTTTACCTTTGCCCCTTCTTTTTCAAGCAGCTTCTTTACCAACACAAGATTAAGAGGCGTATCATCGACTACCAGAATATTTAAACCATTTAAATTTTCGCTATTATTAATCGAAACGTCGTTCATTTGCTTACGGCCTTCCTTCTGATTAAGTTCTATTGTGAATATGGTACCTACTCCTATCTCGCTCTCAACCTCTATGACACCATTCATCTCGTCCAATAGATTCTTTGTTATCGCAAGACCAAGACCAGTTCCCTCTATTCCTCTGTTCATTCCCTCGTCAAGTCTTTGGAAAGCAGAATACAAATTAGGAATAGCCTCTTTTTTAATACCTCTTCCGGTATCCTTTATTACGAATCTAAGCCTGTAACCATCCTCAATAGTATAGGATATACTGTTAATCTCAAAGGTAACCTCACCCTTTTCAGTATATTTCACAGCATTTGTAAGTATATTTATTAGGCACTGCTTTATTCTTATACTATCGCCTATCAATCTATCCGGTAGCTTTTTAGGTATATTTACAGTAAAATTAAGTCCTTTTTCTTCACACTTGAGAGAAATATCTCTTGAAACCTCTTTAATTAAATCATCTAAAGAATAATCTACCTCAATAATATCCAGCTTTCCGCTTTCTATCTTTGAATAATCAAGGATATCATTTATTACAGTAAGTAAAGTGCTACCTGCCCGGCTTATATCATTAGAATATTCATGGATCTGATCAACATCATTACTGTCTTTAATAAGATTATTGAAACCCATAACTATTCCCAATGGACTTCTTATCTCATGCGACATATTAGCTAAGAAGTTTTTCTGAAGAGAATTGCTTCTCTCAAGATTCTTCTCTGATGTTATAACAGCTTCTCTTTCTTTCGTATACTCAGATTTCTGTCTTATCAGCAATGCCGCTACAAGTAAGCTTGTTGTAATACCCATTACGCTTCCGCCCATCTGGTATTGCTGCGGTTCCATTGGAAATACCGGATTAGGCATATTTCTCGCTACGCCCTGGGCAATAGAAGTTGACATCAGGCTTAATATTACAAAAACAATCTGTTTTTTCCCCTTCATACACATAACAAAAAGGATAAGCTCATTAAGAAACAGGATATTTGCTGAAGCTCTGGCTCCACCTGAAAAATACCACATAAAAGGATTAATAAGGAGCACTATTACAAAATATAAATTAACAAATAGCTTTTCTTTTTTTATTAAACGCGCTATAACCCAAAACAAAACAAGTGATACAAAAAAGATAAAATAGAGCCTTATAGTTATCTTTGGCATTCCAATACGAGAATACGCTATGGCGTTTACCAATGACCAAAGCATTTCACAGAGAATGTAATACTGTAAAAGTCTTGCTTCGAGCGATGCAGTTCTATCATTCAGTTCACTAAAATATTTAATATTTGGCAACTTATATCCCTCTCCTACATTTCCAAGCATTTAAATTTAGTCTTATTTTACCACAATATATGATGTATATACAGAATTTTTCGCTTTATTTCATATAAATACACCGCACAACCTATGTTTTTATCCATAAGGCTCTTCTATGCGATTGCTCTTTTTATAATTGTCACGATTGTGAGTCTGTACAAAACCAGCTCAGACGGTCTTTAATACTTGCCACGATTACGAGTCTGTACAAAACAGCTCAGACGGTCTTTAATACTTGCACGATTGCGAGACATGTACAAAACATGAAT
>JAZUFJ010000190.1:0-7542 GCA_045640645.1 Lachnospiraceae bacterium | reverse complement strand
TATCCGACATACTGTTTAAAGTTAGTGATGGGTAATTTTGATGCATAGAATTTTCAATTTCACGTATCCTGCTTCTTATCTCTTCTTCTTTTTTATATATATACTGCAAATAGCTTTTTCTTCTTTTTCTTTCGTTTATTCGCTCATCCTTTATTCGATTCCTATAACCTGCTATGGACCATATACTTCCTATCAGTGCTGAACCCAAGGCAGTTACCAGGCCCATATACATATAGGATCCATTTCCATTCCCACTCTTTTTTGAAGATAAAAACATTAGCAGAAAACCTATCAGCATAGGTATAGACATTGTAAGCGTAGGACCAATCAGCATGACTACAGACTGCTTTTGACCCTGATGTTTTGCTGGTGGCGGTTCTATCTCTATTGGATTCTGATTTATTATCTTTATATTTCTTGGAAGGGCTTTGATAATACTTCTCTCATTATCATTTATTTCTCTCCCTTTTCTATATCCTTTAGCTAATGCCTCTGGATCGATAATCTTTAGCTTTATCGTCACCCTTTCATCTTCATATCTGACCACAACGTAAGGATGCAACCATATTATTCTGACATGTGAAATCTCAATAATATCTCCGTATTCTATTTTCTTTTTATCATAGCCTCTACCGTCTATCTCTAATCCATTTACACAAATTCCTAGATTTATGCCTGCTTTATCAGCTCCTTCATTTTTAGATAAAAAAAGAAAGGCTTCGTTTCTCACTTTAACTATCTCACATATTTTTAGAGGTAGCTGTTTTTCATCAATAAAAACAGTACTAATAGGGCTACTTCCAATGGTAAGATTTTTCCCACCAAATTCGTAAATATTAAATAATCTTTTTCCCATATATCGTTTTAATTTAATATAGAATTTCTGTACGATTGTACACTCACATAATACATAATATACTGTAATGAATCATAATAATATGTATATTATTTGACAAAGATTTGTATTTTAACTCAACGCATTTTTATAATAACACTATATAAAACAAATTGCAAGTGCTTATTTTTATTTTTTTAGCTATGAACGAAAAAAGAGCTGGCATACTAAATATTAGTACTCAGCTCTTCTACTATCAAATTTTATTTATAAGTTTCTCCCTATCAGCTAATGGTATCTTTAACGCATCCATCGCCTGCCCGAAGTAATTTTCATGCCTGATGGCATTTCTAAGAAAATATTTTAATTTGTATTTTTATCCATAATTTGTTATCCTAAAAAAGGATATTTTTTCATATTAAATATGTCCAAATTGTAAACATGCAAAAAATCTATGGGAAAAAGATTATTTTCAGAATATTCTGAAAATTACCTCCCCAAATGCAATCTGAAACCCGCATAAAATCTGGGCTTTTTGTAGGGTACCGTGAAAATGATATGTAGCCCGGTTAGGGCATTGACACAACTAATACGATATTCTTTTTCATAGGCATTCTCCTTGTGAAAATAATATGTAGCCCGGTTAGGGCATTGACACCAACTATAGTCATTATTGTAAAAATTAATTTCTTCATGTGAAAATGATATGTAGCCCGTCTAGGGCATTGACACCTTTCTATCAAAGCTGTCTTTGTCTATATTTTTTAAGTGAAAATGATAACCAACCCGTTTAGGGTATTGCGGTATACCTAGCATTTTATCCGTATCAAGTGAATATGATATTTGATGAAAAACCTGCTAAAAATTAAGACAAATGTCTTCTTCTTGCAGGTTTTTTTCATCAAAAAAACACCCAGGTTTTATACCTGAGTGCCTCTCTACTTATATTCTTATTTTTTATGCCTCGTCATACACTCTCTGAATATATTCCTTAGACTTAACCGCATTATGTGGTTTTGTATCCTCAAGAGTAGCGTAGATAAAAGGCTTTTCTGCCTTTAAAAACTTCATAATCTCCTTATAATCCATCATGCCCTCGCCTGCTGGAACGGATACTATATCATTATCCTTTATTACAAAATCCTTAATATGCATTATCGCTATATCATCACATAAAAGATCCATAGTTTCATCAAAGAGCTCATGTCTTCTTTCATAATTATCCATATCTACCATGTTAACCGGGTCAAATATAATCTGAAGATTAGGTGATGCGATTCTGTCTAAAACATATCTGGCTCTTTTTGCATCATATACTATATGTCTTGCAACAGGCTCTATAGCCACTATCACGCCCATTTTCTCCGCATATTCCACCACTGGCTCCAGTCTCCTTGTAAATAAGTCCAAGGCCTCCTGGCTTCTATTTGCAGCTTCAAATTTATATTCCTTGTTTACAGCTCCTGTTTCCGTTCCTACTACTCCGGCATTTAATATAGAAGCAAGTCTGATATGTGCCATATATCTGTGTACACTTTTCTTTAATTCCTCTTCGTCCGGTGTTGCCAGATTTAGATAATTGCCTAATACTGCCACATCTATCCCATATTTTTCAAAAGTTTTTCTCAGATAGTTAGCATATCCCGGAGTATAAGCAGCGTCCTTAACAGAATATTCTGTGATTGCCTTTCCTAGAGCTATATGTGTGCAATCAAAGCCCTGTTCCTTTATTATCTGTATTCTTTCCTCAAGAGTACCCTCTTTTACATCATGAAATCTTATTCCTAACTGCATAGCTTACTCCTTCCTGATTCTGTTCCTTATAAAGCATTTATCCCGTTTAATTTAACAGCATATAAGATCTGACACCTCTATTATACAATCACCTGTGTCCATATTCCGCTTTTTACTATAAAAAATCCTATTATGGCTTTTATCATGTCAGCTAACTGTACAAGTAAAAATACGCTCACCATTGTAAGGCCTGTATATTTTGCTAAAACAAATGAAAATGGCACAGCTATTACCCACAAAAATCCGGAATCAAATAAGAAAGTGATACCAGTTTTTCCACCAGACCTGATTGTAAAATATGTTGAATGCAAGAAACCTTGAAGTGGCATAACACAGGCTGATACTTTAATAAGGCTCTCTGCCAGCTGTTTTACCTCGTCACTGGTATTATATATTCTTGGGAAGACTGGTGCAAACAGGAATAGTAATGATCCAATTACAAAACATGTACAAGTTGACATTGTAATAATCTTATAAGCTGATTCCTTCGCCTTTTTGGTATCATTTGATCCTAATATTTGTCCAACAATAATTGCAACAGAATCACCCAATGCAATAAATACTATATTAAATACATTTACTATAGTACTGTTAATATTTAACGCTGCTACAACAGATAATCCTCTTATAGAAAAGCACTGTGTTTCAGTTGCTATACCAGCAGCCCACAAAGTTTCATTAATTAGAAGCGGGAGCCCCATTATAATAATCTTCTTCCATAATTTGGGCGATACCTTAAAAGTCTTATAAGCAGAAACAATAAACTGATTCTTTTCAGGATTCCTGTGTGTCCATGCTACAACGATTATCACCTGAACAAATCGCGATATAACTGTAGCCAGGGCAGCTCCCACTACACCCATAGCAGGAAAACCAAGCTTTCCATATATGAATACATAGTTAAGAACAAGATTAAGAAATACAGCTACAACAGAGGCTCTCATAGGTACAACAGTTTCCCCTGTTTCTCTTAAAGTAGCTGAATAACACTGTTCCAACATAAAAGGTACCAATCCAATAAGTGATACCCTCATATACATTTTGCCATAATACAGAGTCTCAGACAACGATCCCTCGGCTGAGCCCTCATGCAGATACAACGAAATAAGATTAGGGGCAAAAAAATACAGTCCGATTATTGCTATAACAGTTATAACTGTTCCCATAATCAGCTTTATTCTAAATGTATCTCTGACACCCTTAGTATTTTTCTGTCCAAAATACTGCGCTGTAAATATTCCAGCTCCTGATATTGCTCCAAAAATACAAAGATTAAATATAAATATCAGCTGGTTAACTATTGATACTCCAGACATCTGCTCTGTGCCGATCATACCAACCATGATATTGTCCAGCATATTTACAAAATTTGTTATTCCATTTTGCAGCATAATAGGAACTGCTATCATAAGAACCTTTTTGTAGAATGCTTTATCGCCTATCAACTTTTTAAAGTTCATGCTCAACCTCTTTTCGTCTTCAATTTCCTTTTTATATCTATTATACTAATTTATCTATTCTTTTCCTCAAAACTCTGTAATCCCATTTAAGCATAAAGAAAAGAAAAAGCACAGAAACATCAAAGTTTCTATGCTCGTTCAGTGCTGACAACGGGAATCGAACCCATGACCTCCTCACTACCAATGAGGTGCGCTACCGACTGTGCCATGTCAGCCACTCTTTTCAACAGATGTCATTCTAACATACCCTATCAGGCATTGTCAACGATACTATTTTTCTTTCGACATCTTTCAACAACTTTCTAAACCATGCTACTGCATGACCCAGCATTAGTGTAGACTTTATCTCTGTCTAAGCTTTAAAAATACCGGTTTTAATTTAGATTTTATTCTTTGAAGAGCATTATCTGTTGATTTATCATCTCTTCCAAGTATTCTTGCTATTTCCACATATCCCAGTCCTGTAATATATAGCTCAAAAACCTGTTTTTCCAAAGGGCTTAAAACTGCTTCTATCTCTTTTTCCAATAGCTCTACTGTTTCATTATCAATAATTATACCTTCAGGATTCTCATCATTACCTGGAAGAGAATCTATCAGATATACTTCGCTTTCGTCTCCCTCTGATACATCACTATACAATGAAACATAAGAATTAAGAGGAATATGTTTCTTCTTCTTTGAAGCTTCAACAGCTGTATATATTTGCCTTGTTATACAGAGATCAGCAAAAGTGTAGAATTTTGCATCTCGTCCAAAATCATAATCTTTTATAGCCTTATAAAGACCTATTCTTCCTTCCTGAATAAGATCTTCAGTATCTGCTCCCAAAATAAAAAGGCTCTTAGCCTTACTAAATACAAGCTTCTCATATTTCTTTATAATATAATCGTAAACCGCTTCATCACCATCTCTTAATATGGAGATTAACTGTTCATCAGTATACTCTGTATAATCTTTCACTATTATTCCCCTCTATTCTAAGCAATCTATTAATGACCTTATTAATAAATACCTCTTTGTCTTACTATTTCAAAAGCTAAAACACCGCAAGCAACTGACGCGTTCAGGGAATCTATCTGACCATACATAGGTATACGTACAGTAAAATCACACTTTTCTTTTACCAAACGGCTTACACCACTACCTTCATTACCTATGACAAGACCTATAGGCCCTTTTAAGTCCATTTTATACATAACCTCGCCATCCATATCAGCGCAAGCAAACCATAACCCCTGTTTTTTTAGTTCTTCAATTGTTTGAGAAACATTTGTTACCTTTGCAACAGGCACATAATTTAATGCTCCAGCTGATGTCCTGGCTACAGTAGCAGTAAGCCCTACCGCTCTATTCTTTGGAATAATAATACCATGTGCTCCAGCCTGATTTGCAGTCCTGATTATAGCTCCTAAATTGTGTGGATCCTCGATTCCATCAAGGATAATGATAAAAGGTGGTTCATTTTTATCCTGGGCATTTTTTAATATATCTTCTACCTCAGAATACTCATATGCAGCGGCACTAGCTATTACTCCCTGATGATGTCCGGTCTGGCTTAATTGATCCAGACGTTCCTTGGCAACATATTTAATAATAACATCTGCTTTCTTTGCCTCTCTTTTTATTGAAAGGACTGGACCATCCTGGCATCCATCTAAAACATATAATTTATCTATCGGTTTGCCTGATCTAAATGCTTCTAAAACAGCATTTCTTCCTTCTATCATATATTCTTCACAAGCCATTATCTCTATCCTTCCTGTTTCCTTTACTGTTCCAACAAGTCCATACCCGATTTTATTATATTTAGTATTCTATCCATATTTCCATTTAAATACAAATATCCTACCAAGGCTTCCAGACCAGTGGCTTTTCTATAATCTTCTATAGAAGCATTTTTTGCTGTAGTAAAAGATTTTGCATTCCTACCACGTCGATATACCGAAGCTTCCTCTTCCGTCAAAGTTTCCAGAATATGGTCTACTATTTTAGATTGAGCCTCAGCCTTAACAAATTTAGTAGTTTTTTTATGCAAAATATTTGCTGAACAGTTTGCAGTCTCCACCACCACAGTTTTTACTACAAGATCAAAAATACTATCCCCAATATACGCCAGGGTTAAAGGCGAATAAGTTCTATAATCTTTTTTATCAAGATTATAGAACTCTAAAATTTGCTCACATAGGCTCACATTATTCGCTGTTTTCTCAGCTTTATTTTCCTCTATGCTCTGTGCCATTTTACTCCTTCTCTGGTATCTTCAAGTACTATTCCCATATCAAGAAGCTGACCTCTTATTTCATCTGCCTTTGCAAAATCCTTGCTCTTTCTTGCATCCTGTCTTGCCTGAATAAGAGCTTCGATATCCGCATCGAGAATTTCTTCTTTTTTCTCTACTAAAAGTCCGCATATATCAGAAAGCTCTACTATTATTTTCTTAATAGCATTAAGATATCCTAAACTGCTCTTTTCACTTGTAGACTGGTTAGCCAGCTTAACAAGCTCAAATATTGCAGAAACAGCATCAGCTGTATTGAAGTCATCATCCATAGCATCTTCAAATTTTCCTACAAAACCTTCTGCAGTCTTAAGGTTTTCTTTTTCTTCATCAGACATTTCTGCGTCTTTTGCATTATTTATAAGGTAATTAACATTTGTAACACATGTTATCATTCTGTCTAATCCATTTTTAGCTGCTTCCATAAGGTCTGCGCTAAAATTAAGTGGGCTTCTGTAATGTGCGCTTAGCATAAAGAACCTAAGCACCATTGGATCATATTTCTCTAAGATATCTCTTACTGTAAAGAAATTTCCAAGAGATTTACTCATCTTTTTATTATCAATATTTAAGAAACCATTATGAAGCCAGTATTTTGAAAATTCTTTATCATTAGTTGCTTCGCTCTGAGCTATTTCATTTTCATGATGAGGGAATATAAGATCTTCTCCACCTGCGTGAATGTCTATCTGTTCTCCAAGATATTTCTTGCTCATAACAGAACATTCAATATGCCATCCTGGTCTTCCCTGACACCATTCGCTCTCCCAATAAGGCTCACCTTCTTTTTTAGGTTTCCAAAGAACAAAATCAAGTGGATCCTCTTTCTGATCCTCACCTGATACTAAAAGAGAACGGTTACCACCTCTTAAATCATCAAGGTTCTTATGTGAAAGCTTTCCATAAGGCTTAAACTTTCTTGTTCTGAAATATACTGTTCCGTCTCCAGCAACGTAAGCATACTCTTTTTCAATAAGAGTAGATATCATATCCAGCATACCATCTATTTCTTCTGTTGCCTTTGGATGTGTTGTAGCTGGCTTAACGTTAAGAGAAGCCATGTCCTTCTTACATTCCTCAATATATCTTTCAGATATTACAGATGGATCTACTCCTTCAGCATTTGCTGCTTTAATTATCTTATCGTCTACATCTGTAAAGTTTGAAACATA
>JAZUFJ010000189.1:0-3890 GCA_045640645.1 Lachnospiraceae bacterium | reverse complement strand
AAGAATCAAAAGAAACACCTCAAATTATAGTAATAAAAGATGATAGTAGTGAAGCATCAAATAATAAAATAGAAGAAAATGTGGAAACATCAAAGGATACATTAAAGCAGGATAATACTGGTATATCAGAGGAAGTATCGGAAAAGGAAGAATCAGAGGAAAAAGAAGATAAAAAGGAAATAGAAGATCAAGAAAAGAAACAGGCTGCAAAAATAGAAGTAGAGGTAGCAAAAATGGATGATAAGGATGATCCAATGTCAGCGAACTCTACAGATGGCAAAGGAGAGGGAACAGCTGTAGAAATAAAAGAACCATTAAAGGTTGATAACCAAAATGAGATAGAAGGTATGGTTCTGGGAATAGATGTAGCGAAATGGCAGGGAAACATAGATTGGAATCAGGTCGCAGCGAGTGGAATAGGCTTTGCCATGGTAAGAGTAGGATATAGAGCAGAGTCTACGGGAATAATATATGAAGATCCCTGTGCAAAATATAATCTGCAAAAGGCCTCGGCAGCAGGAATAAAGTTAGGAGCATATTTCTATTCTACCGCTATAAATGAACAGGAAGCTGTAGAGGAAGCTACATGGGTATCAAGCTTTATAGCACAGTATCCTATAACCTATCCTGTAGCATACAACTGTGAAAACTATTCCTCACCTGGCTCAAGACAGAATTCATTAACGAAAGAACAAAGAACAAAGATAGCAGAGGCTTTTTTAAATACAGTTAAAGGTTATGGTTATGAGCCAATGTTTTATGCATCAAAGGGAGAGCTTGAGGGAAGCAGGGACTGGTCTACAGAAAGTTTAAGCTCCAAGTATAAAATGTGGGTGGCCTGGTATCCAGAGATTCCATTTCCAGTGACTGTTAACCCAACATATTCGGGTAAATATCATATGTGGCAATATACCAGCAAAGGAACAATTCCAGGAATAAAAAAGGGCTGTGATGTAAACGTTTCTTATTTTGGGTATACCCAGTCTGCGACAGCAAAGGATACAAGTACTCCTGTTGAAATAGTGGAAGCAGATCCGGAAGTGGGCATAAAATTTACGGAAGTGAATGAAACAGTAACAGCTAAAAACGAAACAAATTTAAGAAGTATTCCCAGCTCACAAAGCGATGATACGATAGTAGCAAAGTTAGTAAAAGGAGATACGGCAACTAGAACAGGCATTGGAAATAATGGCTGGGCGAGGGTGATATATAATGGTCAGAAATTATATGCTATAAATAGCTACTTAACTACAGATTTTGATTATCAAAATCAGACAGTAAGCGCTTCACCTCAGCCAGAAAATGAATTTGTTCCTGTAAATGATCTGGTTACACCAAAAATCCAAAGTAATTTAAGAACGGAACCTCACACAGATAGTGATGATACCATAGCAGTAGTAATAAATAATGGCGAAGTTTTAACAAGAACAGGTATCAGCTCTAAGGGCTGGTCCAGAATAGATTATAATGGGCAAACCCTATATGCTGTAAGCAGTTATCTTATAGGAGTAGAATAATCAAAAAATTATATTGAAAAGTTGCTAAAGCCGATCATTAACAGCTTTCCCTTATTACTAATGTGCAAGGAAGGCTTACATGAAAGGGTAAACCAATTTTATCCGGCAGATTATTTTGTGAAAAAATAATATCAGCAGCATACATACCCATTTCGAAGGATGGGGCATGGACTGTGGTTAATGGAGGGGTCGTAAAGGATGCCTGTGAAATGTCATCAAATCCAACAATAGCGATATCTTCAGGGATACGTAAACCATGTTCCTTTATTGCAGAGATAGCACCAATAGCTATGCTGTCAGAAGCGGCAAATATAGCAGAAGGCATATTATCATCTTCAATAAGCTTAGTCATCATACGATGACCGGCTTCTGAAGTAAAGGAATCTTCCAACATATAGTCATGATATGAAATATCGTGTTCTTCACAAAAATCGCAAAAAACTTTTCGTCTCTTATCAGGATATAAATCTTTAATAGAATCGGATTCTTCCAGGTATTCTTTACCTCCGAGATATCCGATTTTTTTATACCCTTTTTCATATAAATAGTTCATAACATCTAAAACTGCATTTTCGAAATCCAGGGAAATGGACAGGTATTCTACACGTTTTGTATACATATCTACTAAAATCATATTTTGAGTAAGCTTTGAGAAATCTGAAATCTCTTTTCTGGAAAATTTTCCTATACAAATAAGACCATCGATATCTTTAAGTGTACTCATATGATCAGAATCTGTCTTAAAGGCTCTGATAACCTTTATATGCTTTTTACTGCAATAGTTTTCTACTCCAAGACGAATAGAAAGATAATAGGGATCTTCTAATTCCTGGTTTGGAGTATACCATTGAAGAATGCCAAAGGTTTTTGTATTATCAGATTTCTTTTTGTATTCTCTTTTAATGTAACCTAGCTCTGCGGCAGCAGCTAAAACCATCTGTCTTGTTGAAGCAGAAACGTTAAGTGACATATCATTGTTAAGTATTCTGCTGACTGCACCTGTGGAAATATTAGTTTTATTTGCAATATCTTTAATTGTTGCCATATCTAATCCTCGATTATACAATTTGCCAAATTTTAAAAGTATAAATTGATAATTAGTAACAAAATAAAATGTTTACCAATGTTTACTAATGAAATTATATTGACATAACCACGTGATTGTCCTATATATAGGTTAACAGAGTTCCGTTCTCAATGCAAGTAAAATTAGAAGTTTTAGTAAACAAAAATTTGTTTACTAAATAATATAATTGGAATACTATAAAAGCATAATAAATCTGAGCGATGGAATCTGAAAGAAGGTATTGTAAAAATAGGAGGAAAGTTATGAAACAGACAGCTTTATTAAAAGAAGAATTTAAAAAAGGGATATATGACGAGAGACTTTTAGACATATATGCAGATGAAAGTGTTCTAGATTATCAAAGAGAAAGATATATTAAAGCAATTGAGAAATTTGAAAGCCTTTATGGTGAAGCTGAAGTAGAAATATATTCTGCACCAGGAAGAAGTGAGGTTGGAGGTAATCATACAGACCATCAGCATGGACAGGTTTTGGCATGTTCAGTTAATCTTGATGTAATCGCTATAGTATTAAAGAGCGAAGATGGAAAGATTAAGGTAGTGTCAGACAACTTCGATATAGCACCTATTGATGTTAATGAGCTTGCAAAAAAGGATTCAGAAGAGGGAACAAGTGAGGCTCTTATAAGAGGTGTAGCAAATAAGCTTAATGAGGATGGATATAAATTAGGTGGATTTAAGGCATATATGACAAGTGATGTTTTAGTAGGAGCAGGTCTTTCATCCTCTGCAGCATTTGAAGTAGCTATAGGAACAATTTTATCAGGCTTATATAACAACATGGAAATAAGCCCTGTATATATTGCACAGGTTAGCCAGTATGCTGAAAATGTATATTTTGGCAAGCCATGTGGACTTATGGATCAGATGGCAAGTAGTGTTGGCTGTCTTGTAAATATTGATTTTGAGGATCCAAAGGAACCTGTAATAAATAAAGTGGATGTTGACTTTGAAAAGTTTGAACACAGTTTATGTATAGTAGATACAAAGGGAGATCATGCTGACTTAACACCAGAATATGCAGCAATTCCATTTGAAATGAAAAAGGTAGCTGCTTATTTTGGAAAAGAATTTTTAAGAGAAGTTGATGAAAAGAAGTTCTATGAGGAGATGGCTGATATCCGTAAGAGCGCTGGCGATAGAGCTGTTATTAGAGCTATTCATTTCTTTGATGACCATAACAGAGTAACAGATGAGGTTAACGCTCTCACAAGCCAGAATTTTGAAAAATTCAAAGAATTAATCATTGAGTGAGGTAATAGCTCATAAAGATATCTTCAGAAGGTA
>JAZUFJ010000188.1:0-4654 GCA_045640645.1 Lachnospiraceae bacterium | reverse complement strand
AAGAGGCGAGATACAGCTAATCGGAGCTACCACTCATGAGGAATATAGAAAGTATGTGAAGAAGGACGCAGCTCTTGAAAGAAGATTCCAGCCTATCAGTGTAGAGGAACCTAATGAGGAAACTTCTATTAAGATTTTATCAGGAATAAAGAGCTATTATGAAAATCACCATGGTGTTATTATATCCGAAGATGCGATAAATGCGTCAGTTAAGCTGTCGATGAGATATATAAATGACAGATTCTTACCAGATAAAGCAATAGACCTTATGGATGAGGCTTCAGCAAAGGTAAGATTGAAGGATACTAAGAAGGATAATTCCCTTGATGAGCTAAGTGATGAAATAAATGCACTGGAGCTCAAGAAAGAGGAATTGTTAAAAAATGACGATTTAGAAGGCTTTTCAGAAATAAAAGCTGCAGAAGAAAAGCTTAAAAAGCAATATGAAAAGAAGAAAAAACAGTTAGAAAAGAACTATGAAAAGAATCTTCCGGTTGTAGGAGAAGATGATATAGCTGATGTCATAAGTGAATGGACCAAGATACCGGTAAGCAGACTTAAAGAAGCAGAAAGTGCAAAGCTACTACGTCTCGATAAAGAGCTTATGAAACATGTAATAGGACAGGATGAGGCAGTTCAGGCTGTTGCAAAGGCTGTAAAGCGTGGGCGAGTAGGTTTAAAAGAAAAAAATCGACCGATTGGGTCATTTTTATTCCTGGGTCCTACAGGTGTAGGAAAAACCGAACTTTCCAAAACTTTAACAGAGGTGTTATTTGGAACAGAAAATGCTCTTATACGAGTAGATATGTCTGAATATATGGAAAAGCATACAGTTTCAAAGATGATTGGATCACCTCCGGGATATGTTGGATTTGAGGATGGCGGCCAGTTATCTGAGAAGGTAAGACGTAATCCTTATAGTGTTATTTTATTTGATGAGATAGAAAAAGCACATCCTGATGTGTTCAATATTCTGCTTCAGGTACTGGATGATGGACATATCACAGACTCAAATGGTCGAAAGGTATCGTTTAAAAACTGTGTTATTATTATGACAAGTAATGCCGGAGCTAATAGAATAATAGATCCAAAGAAGCTTGGCTTCTCTGCTGAGGCATCTGAAAAGGCTGACCATGACAGAATGAAGCAGGGTGTTATGGATGAAATAAAACACGTATTTAAGCCGGAATTCTTGAACAGAATAGATGAGATAATAGTATTCCATGCTTTAAATGATGAGAACCTAAAGAAGATAGTGACTCTTATGGTCAATGATCTGGCAAAGAGAGCAGAAGAAGAGATGAATCTGAAGCTTCATGTTGGGGACGCGGTAAAGAAATACATTGTTGAAAAGGGCAGTGACAAGAAATACGGTGCAAGGCCGTTAAAACGTGCTATTCAGACCATGTTAGAGGATCCTTTAGCAGAGGAAATTCTTAAGGGAAATATAAAAAATAACATGGATGTAACATTCTCATTAACTAAATCTGGAGACAAAAGAGAAATTAAAATAAGTGGAAAACGATAGTATAATGAGTTATACTAAACAAAAATAGATGAGGAGAGAGCGAGTATGGGTATTGTAAATGAATTAATTAAAAAGGATACAGAAGGTAAGATTAGTTTTGGTAATCATACTCTTGAGGCAAAGGCAAAGCTTGATGACTTTGAATGCTGCGGAAATATCTACAAAGTAAAAACCTTTAAAGAAATGACAAAGCTTGAAAGAGATGGAATGTTTGTTTATGAATCTGTTCCAGGAACAAGCGTTAATGATTTTGTAGCAAATGATAAGGGTGTCAGCTTTAAGGTTTGTGGCGATGAGGATGCCCAGCTCATTATTGGCTTAAAGGAAGATACAGAATACGAAGTATTTATTGATGATAAGAGCGTAGGAAAGATGAAAACCAATCTTTCAGGAAAGCTCAGTGTAAGCGTAGAACTTGCCGATGCAGAGGAGATAGCTGTAAAAATAGCTGAGTAGAGTAATACTCTGAACAGGGAGTAGTATGGCAAAAGGTAAAACTGCAACAGTGTTCTTTTGCAGCCAGTGTGGATATGAATCATCAAAATGGATGGGACAATGTCCTGGCTGCAAGGAATGGAACACAATGGTCGAGGAGACAGTCGTATCGAGCTCAAAGGATAAGGGTAGAATATATTCTGGTCACAATTCAAAGATTTCTGAACCGGAAAAGATATCCAATATCTCTATTGAAGAGGAAGATAAGATACTAACATCAATCGATGAGCTCGACAGAGTATTGGGAGGCGGAATAGTAAGCGGCTCCCTTGTTTTAGTAGGAGGAGATCCCGGTATCGGAAAGTCTACTCTCTTATTACAGGTTTGCAGGAACCTTACGAATAATAAGCATCAGGTTTTATATATCTCTGGTGAGGAATCACTTAAGCAGATTAAGCTAAGAGCGGAACGAATAGGTACATTTACAGATAATTTCTCTCTTTTATGCGAGACCAATCTTAATGATATAGAAAATGTGATAAGAAAGCATAAACCAGAGGTAGTAGTGATAGATTCCATACAGACTATGTTTTGTGAGGAAATATCATCTGCTCCGGGCTCAGTGTCCCAGGTAAGAGAAGCTACTAATGTTTTAATGCAGCTTGCAAAGGGATTAAATATAGCGATATTTATTGTTGGACATGTAACAAAGGAAGGCACAGTAGCAGGGCCAAGAGTGCTTGAGCATATGGTAGACACTGTATTATACTTTGAAGGTGACAGACATGCTTCCTACAGAGTACTTCGAGGAGTTAAAAACAGGTTCGGATCTACTAACGAAATAGGAGTATTCGAAATGAGGGATATAGGCCTTGTAGAGGTTAAGAACCCTTCAGAATATATGCTCTCAGGAAGACCGAAGGACGCTCCCGGTTCAATAGTAACATGTGCTATGGAAGGAACACGGCCTATTCTTATAGAGATTCAGGCTTTGGTATGCCAGACAAACTTTGGTATTCCAAGACGCCAGACAACGGGAGCAGATTTAAACAGACTTAATCTTTTAATGGCGGTTTTGGAAAAGAGATTAGGCTTTAAGCTTAATGATAATGATGCTTATATTAATATTGCCGGTGGTATGAAGCTTAATGAGCCGGCTATAGATTTGGGAATAGTATTAGCTATTATTTCCAGCTTTAGAAATAAAATTATACCGCCTAATGTAATAGCCTTTGGTGAAGTGGGCTTATCAGGTGAGGTAAGAAGTGTGAGCATGTGTGAAGCGAGAGTAATGGAAGCAGAGAAGCTTGGTTTTGAAAAGTGTATTCTGCCAAAGAGCTCTATGCCTCAAATGCACAAAAAAAGCAGTATGAAGCTGGTAGGTGTGGATAATCTTCAGGATTTAATTAAAAGTCTTGATTAAATAATAAATATATATGGAGGACATCTAACGTGGTCAAACGAATTTACGTTGAGAAAAAACAGCCTTTTGCTGTTAAGGCAAAGGAATTATCAGAGGAGATAGTAAGCTATCTTAATATTGATACATTGAAAAATGTACGTGTACTTATAAGATATGATATAGAAAATATATCTGACGAAGTATATAAGAAGGCTTGCAATATAGTCTTTTCTGAGCCACCAGTTGATATATTATTCGAAGAAGAATTTGAGCATAATGAGGATGACAGAATATTCAGTGTTGAATTCCTTCCCGGACAGTTTGATCAGAGAGCTGATTCTGCATTGCAGTGTGTTAAGTTCTTAAAAGAAGATGAAAACCCAATTATAAAAACAGCTGTTACCTATTGCTTAAGCGGAAATATAACTGATGAAGAGTTCGCAAAAATAAAGGAATATTGTATTAACCCTGTAGATTCAAGAGAAACAGATCTTAATAAGCCTGAGACTCTTGTTACAGAATATGAGGATCCGGCAGATATTGTTATTCTCGAAAACTTCTTAACCTCTACAGAAGAAGAGCTTAAGAGCCTTTATGATTCATTATCACTGGCTATGACCTTCAAGGATTTCTTACATATCAGAAAATATTTTGAAGGCGAAGAAAAACGTAATCCATCGATGACAGAGATTAAGGTTTTGGATACATACTGGTCAGATCACTGCCGTCATACAACCTTCTCTACAGAGCTAACAGATGTTATTTTTGACGAAGGATACTTTACAAAGCCTATTATTGAAACCTTTGAGGAATATAAGGCTACAAGAGATGAAATATTCAAAGGCAGAGAAGATAAATTTATCTGTCTTATGGATTTAGCTCTTATGGCTATGAGAAAGATTAAAGCAGATGGAAAGCTTAATGACATGGAGGAATCAGATGAGATTAATGCATGTTCAATAGTAGTTCCGATTGAAATAGATGGTGTTGAAGAGGAGTGGCTAGTAAGCTTTAAGAACGAGACACATAATGATCCTACAGAGATTGAACCATTTGGTGGAGCTGCTACATGTCTTGGTGGAGCTATCCGAGATCCTCTTTCAGGAAGATCATATGTATATCAGGCTATGCGTGTAACAGGTGCGGCTGATCCTACAGTTCCACTTTCAGAGACTCTTAAGGGTAAGCTTTCACAGAAGAAGCTTGTTAGAGGTGCAGCAAGCGGATATTCATCATATGGTAACCAGATTGGTCTTGCAACAGGATATGTTAAGGAAATATATCATCCT
>JAZUFJ010000187.1:0-3201 GCA_045640645.1 Lachnospiraceae bacterium | reverse complement strand
AGGTTTTGATAATGATAAATATTTGTAAATGCAATCAGAGCATATCAGGGAACGTATAGGAAAGTTTGGTGATAAGCTCTACCTTGAATTTGGTGGAAAGCTGTTTGATGATTACCATGCTTCAAGAGTACTTCCAGGATTTGAGCCGGATGCAAAATTAAAAATGCTGATGCAGCTTTCAGATCAGGCAGAAATAGTAATAGTTATTAATGCCCAGGATATAGAAAAAAATAAGGTTAGAGGAGATCTGGGTATTACTTATGATGTTGATGTTATAAGACTGATTGATGAGTTTACAGGATGTGGACTTTATGTTGGAAGCGTAGCTATGACTCATTATACAGGCCAGTCGTCTGCAAATGCTTTTAAACAGAAGCTTGAAAAAAGAGGTGTTAAGGTATATTTACACTATACAATTGAAGGATATCCATCAAATGTATCGCGTATAGTCAGTGATGAAGGTTTTGGTAAAAATGAATATATTGAAACCTCAAGACCTTTAGTAGTTATAACTGCTCCAGGACCAGGAAGCGGAAAGATGGCAACCTGTCTTTCTCAGCTTTATCATGAGAACAAGAGAGGTATTAAAGCCGGATATGCTAAGTTTGAGACCTTCCCTATTTGGAATATTCCACTTAAACATCCTATTAATCTTGCATATGAAGCAGCTACAGCCGATCTTGATGATGTGAATATGATAGATCCATTCCATTTAGAGGCTTATAACGAGACAACAGTAAACTATAATAGAGATATAGAGATTTTTCCAGTTCTTAATGCAATATTTGAGGGAATATATGGAGAGAACCCATACAAATCCCCTACAGATATGGGTGTAAATATGGCTGGAAATTGTATCTGTGATGACGAAGCATGTTGTGAAGCATCAAAGATGGAGATCATCAGAAGATACTATACGACTCTTAATCGAATAATTAATGAAGAAGCTACTGAAAACGAATCTTATAAGATAGAGCTTCTTATGAAGCAGGCAAAAATAAATACAGATATTAGAAAGGTTACTGTTGCAGCTAACGAAAGAGCAGCAGAGCTTGGTGTACCTACCGCAGCAATTGAGCTTCAGGATGGCCATATTATTACATCAAAGACAACAGACCTGCTAGGTGCCAGCGCTGCCTTATTGCTTAATGCATTAAAGTACCTTGGCAATGTGAACCATGATACACATGTGATAAGCCCTGAAGCAATAGAGCCTATTCAGGAATTAAAGGTAAAATATCTTAAAGGAAAGAACCCAAGATTACATACAGATGAGGTACTGATAGCGTTATCCATGTCAGCTGTTAATGATGAAAACGCAAAAATTGCTCTTAGTCAGCTACCAAAGCTTAAGGGATGTCAGGTGCATACATCTGTAATGCTTTCAAATGTAGATATTAATATATTTAAAAAATTAGGTGTTGATCTTACAAGTGAGCCTATTAAGAAATTTAAAAAGAGCTATTAGGATAATGATTAATCGTTATCTGATGATAGGAAGGACAGAACATGAGCAATAAAAACAAACCAGTGCTGGTAATAATGGCAGCAGGAATGGGAAGCAGATACGGCGGACTCAAGCAAATAGACCCAGTAGATGAATTGGGAAATAAAATTATAGATTTTTCTATATTTGATGCTGTAAGAGCTGGATTTGAAAAAGTAGTATTTATCATAAAAAAAGAGAATGAGCAGGATTTTAGAAGCTGTATTGGAGATATAGTAAAGGATCATATCCAGGTTGAATATGTATATCAGGAGCTGACAAATATTCCAGATGGCTTTAGCGTACCTGAGGGCAGAGTGAAACCATGGGGTACTGCACATGCTGTACTCAGTATAAAGGGTGTGGTAGATGGACCTTTTGCAGTTATAAATGCAGATGACTTCTATGGAAAAGAGGCCTTTAAAATAATATATGATTTCTTAAATGAAACCAGAGATGATGATAAATACAGATATGCGATGGTAGGCTATGCTTTAGGAAATACGCTTACTGAAAATGGTTCTGTATCCAGAGGTGTATGCGAAACAGATGCTAATGACTTTTTAACAGATATAGTAGAGCGTACAAAAATAATTAAAACCGAAAATGGCGCATCCTATACAGAGGATGGTGAAACTTATATTGATATCTCAAAGGATTCTATTGTTTCAATGAATATGTGGGGATTCACTGGAAGCTTTTTAAATGAAGTAGAAAAATCCTTTGCGGAATTCTTTAAAAATGATGTTCCAAAGAATCCTGAAAAGGCAGAATGCTATTTACCATTTGTGGTAGATGAGCTTTTAAAAGCAGATAAGGCTACAGTAAAGGTACTTAAGTCTTCAGACCGTTGGTTTGGAGTAACCTATAAGGAAGATAAACCTTTTGTGGTACAGTCTGTAAAGAATTTGAAAGAAGCGGGTATTTATCCAGAAAAGTTGTGGTAGGTAATGGTATTTAATTCATATATTTTTATTCTGATATTTTTGCCTCTTACGTTGACTATTTATTTTTTGATTAATCAGACGGGAAAGGACTACATCGCAAGAATATTTTTGCTTGTGATGTCTCTTTTGTTTTATTCATATCAGAATATAAAAGCACTTCCGGTGTTTTTAATAAGTATTATTTTTAATTATTTTATAGTAAAGCTTTTGTTTACAGATAAAATCGGAGCAGGGCTTAGAAAGCTTGGGCTTATATTTGGAATAGTGGCTAATTTAGGTGCTTTGTTATATTTCAAATATTTGCTTTTCTTTGAGCTTGTAACTAATCAGATATTTGGTACTCATTATGCGGTAACTTCATTTTTGGTACCTTTAGGAGTAAGCTTCTATACCTTTGGTCAGATAGCATTTTTAGTAGACAGTTATAGAAATATGGAAATGAGATACGAATTCTTAGACTATGCATTATTTGTATCTTTCTTTCCAAAGATTACAGTTGGTCCTATAGCTTTCTCAAATGAAATGATACCTCAATTTAGAGATTCTTTTAAACAGAAGGTTAACTACGATAATATTGCAAAGGGACTATATGCAATGGCTTTCGGTTTTGTTAAAAAATGTCTTTTTGCAGATACTTTGTGCAAGTATGTTGATTGGGGATATCTTAATATTTCTAATCTTGGAACAACAAATGCCCTTATAGTGCTGCTTGCTTATACTATGCAGATCTATTTTGATTTCTCAGGATACTGTGATATAGCTTCAGGT
>JAZUFJ010000186.1:0-5295 GCA_045640645.1 Lachnospiraceae bacterium | reverse complement strand
TCGGTTTTGTTTCTGTCGGTTTTGTTTCTGTCGGTGTACCAGAAGGTTTATTTTCCTCTTTTACCTCCTCTTTAATATTGCTAACCTTTACTGTTTTACCAGCTTCATTACCACAGACATCCCTTACCTTTACCTGATATTCTCCATTTTTATTTACCTCAAATACAGGATTGGAATGCCATTCATTATTGTAATAATATGGCTCTGAAGGTAAACCTGATTCCCCATCGTTTGCTGTAATACGAACAGATACCTTATTTACCTTTTCCGAGGAAGGGTCAACGCTTACATCTATCCCTGGCGGCACCTTATCAATATAGTTAATTTCTTTACTAAGTGATGTTATGTTACCTAGTCCATCCATAACTACTATATTTATTACACCGTTATCCTTCACCGTAAAAGAGCTCTCCGTTCCAAAGCTAAGGCCACCATCAAAGGAATAAGGCGCTACTGCAAGGCCACTATCTTCGTCATCAGCCGTTATACTTATCACTACATCCTTATTTGTCCAGCCCTCATCTGATACACTTATGTTAACCTTTGGACCAACAGCATCTGTTACCGTTAACGAAGCTTCCTTTGAAACCAGCTCCGTGTCATACATTCCCAGCATATAGCATCTGTATACACTACCGTTATTACCTCCCCTTACATTACCAATTGTCAAAGTACTCTCGTTTACACCGCTATAAGTACAGGAAACCCCATCGTAGCCATTAGAAAGGTTTACATAACCATCTCCTACTTTCTTTTGCCATATATAGGTATTTATTTTTTTCCCTGCAGCCGTAAAGCTTACAGTATCGCCAACGTTTACTATAGCATCTGACGGCTGCGTATTTACTCTGGGCAAATCTTTATATAACAGCATATTTTTGGCCCATACATGAGCTCCATGAATCTTTCCGCATACTACACAAACACTGTTTTTCGCTACGCACTCCAAATGAATATCAGTCATCGTAAAATTATAATCTGATATAGTTTTCATAGCATTCCATTCAGAAGCACGGTATGTATATGATCCCCCGTTACATGAAAGAGTAATATATAAACTCTTTTCTAAATAGTTCAGGCAATCATTTTCCGTGTAGTTGGCAGAGGTCGACTCGTTAAAAAAAATACGGTCTACTCCTGTCAGGTCACATGTAAAATCATATCCATTTCTGTCCTCTCCCGCCTTGTCAGCGTTAACACCGGCGGAAAGAGAGAAGTTAAAGGTATCCTTGATATAATTATCATTTCTCTCGCTTGTATCAGGATCTCTGTATTCCGCCTTTACCTCAGCAGGTACAAGAACAAAAAATGCCGCAATACTTACAAACATAATAATGATTCTGCGAAGAACAGAACCGGCTCTGTTATGTGTTTTCATTTCACTTCTCCTCAAAATATTTATTTTGTAATAATCTTCTCTCATACTCCTTTTTAATTTCTAATAACTCCTGGATATTCAATCCCTCATACCCTGTATCACTTTTTTTAAGTACAAGCTCAATATCTTCGAGTCCCTTTTCTAAACACACATAGGCCTTTTTGTAAGAATCCCTGTCAAGCTCTGACTCCTGTTCATAGCAGGTGGCTATTAACAGATAATTTTCATATTTCGATATGGAAGCACTAAGACCATCATTATATTTCATAAAATTCTGTAAACATCCTTCACGTTTTTCATAATTATCAGCGAAGCTGGTCTGTAGTTTACATAATTCAATACAATACCTAATCTCTGGATACTGCACCTGATCTAGCTGGTTATAATACTTTAATGCTTCTTTATAATTGTGTTGTATCAAAAAATAATTTTGTGCTACCTCATAAATGAATCTGGTTCTCATTTTTTCTGGTAAGCAATCCGCTTCAAGATAAGTACAGATAAGCTTTACAGCCTCTCTGCTGTATTCTCCATCTATCATCATGTTGCTGGTCTCTTCAATTAAACGAGATCCATTTTGCTCAATAATAAGCGCATTCTCATAACTGATATATGTGGCTATCCCTGATGGAATCATTAATATAACAGCTAAAATAATTATAAATTTGTATTTTCTCTCATGAATTTTGTCCCCGATATGATTTAGGGCTGAAAGGAGCTCCCCTGCATGGGTATATCTCCGTTTCGGATTAGAATTAATACATTTTAGAATAATTCTTCTGATAGGTTTTGGAATTGAATAATCCTTTAAAACCCTTTTGTACTGGATATTATGGTCAAGGCTTACACTTAAGGAGGTATATATCTCATACATAGTCATTCCAAAAGCATATATATCTGTTGCCGGACATATCCCTTCCTGTCTCAGCCCGGATATACTATACTGTTCTGGTGCCGCATAACCTTTTGTTCCCAATGGCGGAAGGTCTTCAACAATACTTTTGGCGATGCCAAAATCTATAAGACATATTGATCCGTCTGGCTTTACCATAATATTTTCAGGCTTAAGATCAAGATATAATATCACCGGATCTCTGCTATGCAAATAATATAATGCCTTTGCAAGATCTATTGACCACCTTAATGCTGTACTTTTAGGAATTCTCTTATCCTTCAACAATGAAGCCAGGGAAATACCTTCTACATAGTCACTGACTATATAATAGGAATCCTTCTCCTGCCATGCATCAACTATCCTTGGAAACATGTAGTAATCCAGCTGTTTCATCATGTCTACTTCGTGGTCTGCCAGCTTCCGGTTAAGCCTGTTACTAAAATATAACTGTTTTACTGCCCAATTCTGACCGATATTTAAATCTTCTGCCAGATAAACACATCCGCTTCCACCTTTACCTATCATATGCTTGATACGGTAACGTGAGGCTAAAATGGTTCCTCTCGCAAGCAATCATACATCACCCCTTTTCTCGTGCCATCTCTCAAATTTTGATAAAATTATAATAATACAAAAAGTGTGTATAGTCAACACTTTTTTAATGTAACTATACACACTTTTATATATACTATCTTACTTAATAATAATTCGCATTACATCATTATATAGGGCATAAAATGTGAGACCAATTAAACTCGCCACACCAATAAAATGACCAATACCCTCCTTTTCTGGAGGAATAGGTTTTCTAAATATAACCTCAATAAACATAAATACCAATCTTCCACCATCAAGCGCTGGTATAGGTAATAGATTCATAACACCAAGATTGGCTGACAATAGTATTGCCAGATTCAGCATTGTGAGGATTACCACTGATAATCCTTCAGATTTAGCGTTATCATATTCCTCCCCAACAATTGTGGCTACTCCAACAGGCCCTGCCAGCTCTGAAGAGGCTACCTTTCCAAGCACAAGCCATTTAAGAGATTTGAAGGTAGAAGCTATCTGAAATCTTACATAATAGGCCGCATATTTTATGGTTTTAATAGGAGATTTCTCCGTCTCATATTCTCCGCCCACTATTCCAAACATATAACGTCCGTATTCCTCGTTATATTCCGGTATAAGGGTAACCTTATATTTCTGCCCATCTCTTATATATTCCACGTCTACAGGTTCACCATTCGTAAACATAAGATTAAGACTTATCTCTGAAAACATATGAACCTTATAATTATTAATCTTTACAATTTCATCACCGGCCATAATCCCTGCCTTCTGTGCAGGTCCGCCCTCTGACACTTACAACAGCCTTGCATTTGGGTATCCAATATTGCCGATAACAAATAAAGACAAAATGAAAGCCAGTATAAAATTAAATATCGGTCCTGCAGCAATGGTACCTATTCTGGACCATACATTAGCTTTATAGAAAGAGCTTTCTGCCGGGTTTTCCACATCGTCCATATCAAATATACAGGCTCCACCCATAGGAATAGCTTTCAGGCAATACTTCGTTTCCCCTCTTTGTATTCCTATTATTGTAGGCCCAAAGCCAATACAGAATTCCTTAACCACTATTCCATTTGCCTTGGCAATAATAAAATGGCCAAATTCATGTGATATTACTATCACACCTAATATAATGATTGTTAATAAAATATTCATTTATTACCACCTAAATTAACTATCTAAAACAACTGATAGGCCTCCTGCTCAGCCGCCAGTATTTCCTCTACAGATGGATTCTTTATTACCTTGTGATTGTCCATTGCCTTTTCTATCATCTCAGGAATATCTAAGAATCCAATCTTTTCCTCTAAGAACAAAGCAACTGCCTTTTCGTTAGCTGCGTTAAATACTGTAGGAAGACTGCCTCCCTCTCTCGCCGCCCTGTAAGCCAGCTTAAGGCCCTTAAAGGTTTCCGGATCCGGCTCCTCAAAGGTCATCTGCTTAAGAGCAAAGAAATCAACATGCTTTGTATTAAGCACTCGCCTGTCAGGATAGAAAAGAGCATACTGGATAGGAAGCTTCATATCCGGAGAACCAAGCTGGGCTATAATAGCTCCATCAATGTATTCCACCATAGAATGTATTATGCTCTGAGGATGTACTACTACCTGAATCTGGTCAAGATCTACATCAAAGAGCCACTTTGCCTCCATAACCTCTAAGCCCTTATTTACCAGTGTAGATGAATCTACCGTGATTTTTCTTCCCATAGACCAGTTAGGATGCTTAAGCGCGTCCTTAACAGTCATGGTTTTCAGTTCGTTAACTGTCTTTCCTCTGAAAGGTCCGCCTGAAGCGGTTAAAAGAATCTTATTTATTCTGTCTCTGTTTTCTCCATTTAAAGACTGGAATATAGCGCTATGCTCGCTGTCAACAGGTAGTATTGATACTCCCATTTCCTTTGCAAGAGGCATTATAATATGTCCCGCACATACAAGGGTCTCCTTATTAGCAAGGGCGATATTTTTACCCGCTTTTATAGCAGCTATCGTTGGACGTATACCTATCATTCCTACCATTGCTGTTACTACAGTATCACAGCCCTCTAATGTTGCGGCAGTAATCATTCCTTCCATGCCGCTTTCGATCCTGATATCTATATCCTTAACGTTATCCCTAAGCTCTTTTGCTGCCTTTTCATCATACACTGCACAAAAGCCAGGCTTAAACTCTCTAATCTGCTGTTCTAAAAGCTTTATATTCGATCCGGCTGTTATAGCTTCAACCTTAAGATCATCATTTGCTCTTACTATATCCATGGTTTGTGTTCCAATGGAGCCTGTAGAGCCTAAAACAGAAATTTTTCTCATTTTAATTCCTCGTTCTTAATATACATTTACATATTTAATGCGTCTTTTTCGTTCTTATTGCATAAAAATCTCTTTAAATAAATAATTCTTTAACATAAATGCAATGGGACGATTGTTCGTCTAGACTAAAACCATCA
>JAZUFJ010000185.1:0-10646 GCA_045640645.1 Lachnospiraceae bacterium | reverse complement strand
TGATACCTCCTACAATCTCCTTAAGGGGTACTCCGGCTGCCATAAGAGACATACATGAACCACATGTAGAAGCCATTGATGTAGATCCATTACTTTCAAATGTTTCTGATACGCAACGGATAGCATATGGGAATTCTTCTTCTGAAGGAAGTACTGGAATAAGAGCACGTTCAGCTAATGCACCATGTCCGATCTCTCTACGTCCTGGACCTCTTGAAGGCTTTGTCTCTCCTACTGAGTAGCTAGGGTAGTTATAATGATGCATATATCTCTTTGTAACTTCGAAAGAATCAAGACCATCTACCTTCTGTACCTCTGAAAGTGGTGCAAGAGTACAGATATCGCAGATCTGTGTCTGTCCACGAGTAAACATAGCAGAACCATGTACTCTAGGAATAAGATCTACCTCTGCAGCAAGAGGACGAATCTGTGTGATCTCACGACCATCTGGACGCTTATGATCCTTTAAGATCATCTTACGTACTGTCTTCTTCTGATACTGGTAAACTGCCTCACCAAGAACAGCAAGCCATTCTTCATTCTCGGCAAAAGCTTCTTCGAGCTTTTCTGTGATGACTCTGATGTTTTCTTCTCTTACCATCTTGTCATCTGTGAAGACTGCTGTTTCCATTTCTTCTGGTGTAACAAGCTTCTTCATTTCTTCAAACATTTCATCTGGAATAGCGCAGCTTGTATATTCATGCTTTGGCTTTCCAACTTCTTCTACCATCTTATTAATGAAAGCGATGATCTCCTGGTTAATACCATGAGCCATATAAATAGCTTCGATCATTTTTGCTTCTGGAATTTCATTTGCTCCAGCTTCAATCATTATAACCTTTTCGCTTGTTGAAGCAACTGTAAGGTTAAGATCTCCGCTCTTCCACTGCTCCTGTGATGGGTTTACGATGAATTCTCCATCGATCATACCAATCTGTGTTGTAGCACATGGTCCACAGAATGGAATATCTGAAATACTTGTAGCGATAGCTGAACCAAGCATAGCTACGAGCTCTGGTCTACATTCAGGATCTACTGAAAGTACAAGGTTGTTAAGAGTACAATCATTTCTGTAATCCTTAGGGAAAAGTGGTCTCATAGGTCTGTCGATAACACGAGCTGTAAGAACTGCGTTTTCGCTAGCCTTTCCCTCTCTTTTATTAAATCCGCCAGGAACCTTTCCTACCGCATACATCTTCTCTTCAAATTCTACGCTAAGTGGGAAGAAATCAATCCCCTCTCTATGCTTCTCTGATGCTGTAGCAGTACATAATACTGTAGTATCGCCATAATGCATAAGAGCTGCACCGTTTGCCTGTTTAGCAACACGTCCTACATCAACTGTAAGAGTACGTCCGCCAAGTTCCATAGAAAAACTTTTGTACATTTTTGTCTCCTCTCTAATATGAACATATTTAGTTTATAATTTAACAGAAGACTTTTATCCGAAACTACTGAGGTAAACACAGCACTTCAGTATGCTCTGAAATCAACCAAATTCCTCTGTACGCACCTCAGTGGTCTCGGGATTTATCTTCTGTTTTTCACAAAATTTTTTAAGTTCTCTTGATAGCGATAAAGGGCGGACAAAATATCCACCCTTTATATTTATTATTATTTTCTGATACCTAATCTTTCGATTAACTTACGATATCTTTCAATATCATTCTTCTTAAGGTAATCAAGAAGACCACGTCTCTGACCAATCATCTTGTAAAGACCTCTTGCTGAATGATGATCCTTAGGATTTACTTTAAGATGCTCTGTGAGCTCTCTGATTCTTTCTGTTAAAATGGCTACCTGTACTTCTGGTGAACCTGTATCGCCTTCTTTAAGACCATACTCTTTAATGATTTCTGTTTTCTTTTCTTTTGATATCATTTTATTTCCTCCTAAATTTCCCCGACAGTTTCTCGGGATATTTCTAACCAGATACCCAGATATAGGTTGGAGTATCCTGAACCAGAGTATCGGTTTAGCAACATGAATTATTCTAACATAACTATACCTTATTGTAAAGAGTTTCTATTCGTAAAACCTTATATCTCTATTCTGCTTCCTGAACGTGATACATAAGCATTTTCAGGATCAGAATCAAATACAGAAAATGCAATATTTGTAGCGTGGTCTGCTACTCTTTCGAGACCTGAAATAACGTCTGAGAATACCATTCCTGCCTCTGGAGTACATTCATTATTAGTAAGACGGTCAATATGCTTCTGCTGGAGCTCTCTTTCCTTTTCATCTATTGCGTCCTCAAGCTTTAAGATATCATGAAGATGCTCTTCTGAGCTTGTTTTAAACATTTCAATAGAGAACCTTATAAGAGTATTAACCATATCTAACATCTGTCCCATTTCCATAAGAGCCGGAGCACTGAACTCTATTCTATTTTCTCTACGTGATTTCGCAGCGTCTACAACGTTCTCTGCATGGTCACCTATACGTTCAATATCATTTACTACATGGAAAAGACCACCTATCATTTTCGCATCCTCTACCGGAAGAGAGGTCTGTGAAATTTTAACCAGATAGTTTGTTATCTCATGATTAAGGAAGTTGATGTTTTCTTCTACAGAGTATACCTCTTCAATATCCTCCTCATCCAAGGTAATAAGAGCGTTCATGGAACGGTTAAGGTTTTCGCTGGCGAGAACTGCCATTCGCTCAAGCTCCTTTGTAACCTCGATAACTGCTGTAGCAGGTGAGAAAATATTCTTACCACCGATATATTCAAGCTGAAGCTTAGCTCTGTATCCAACCTTTTCGTCCTCACCAGGTACAATCAGATAAGCAATCTTAATAATAAGATTAGCAAATGGGAATAATATGATTACCTGGAATATCTTGAATATTGTGTGGGCATTTGCAACACATCTTCCTAAATCATCTCCGGATACTGCGTGAAGCATCTTTACTACATAGTCCATACCGAAAATAAATATTATATACATTATGATTGATCCGATAATGTTAAATATCAAATGAAGGAGAGCAGCTCTCTTTGCCATTTTATTACCAGCAAGAGAAGCAAGAATAGCTGTGACACATGCACCTATATTACATCCAAGAATAATATAACAACATATTGGAAGTGCTAAAAGTCCCTGACTGGCAAGCAGGAGGACTATAGATACGGTAACAGATGATGACTGTACTACTGTTGTAAGAGCAAAGCCTAACAAAACTGCTAAGAAAGGATTGCTAAGAGAGGAAAAAGCATTGGCTATAACCGGCATTTCTTTTACGCCGCTCATGGCATCCTTCATACCTGAAAGACCCATGAAAAGGATACCGAAGCCTACAAGAATCTGGCCAATTTTCTTTGCCATCGAATTCTTTACGAACATTATCATGATTACACCGATAAGAGCGAACACCGGAGCATATTCTGATAAATTAAAGGATACAAGCTGTGAGGTTACCGTTGTACCGATATTGGCACCAAGTACTACTCCATAAGCCTGTGAAAGATTCATAATTCCCGAGTTAACAAAGGCAACTACCATGGCCGTACAGGCTGATGAAGACTGGATAATACCGGTGAACAGCACACCTACCAACATACCTGAAAAACGGTTTGTGGTGAAAATTTCAAGAATATTACGGAGCTTGGCTCCCGCAGCATTCTCTATGCCTTCACTCATTACATGCATTCCAAAAAGGAAAAGGCCTAAACCTCCCGCAAGTGACATCAAGATTCCTACAATCATTTTTTTCTCCTCAAAGATTTTTGATTATTTTATTTGTGATTCTTAACTTGAAAATTACTTTTATTTTTACTTTTATAATCTCTAACTTTTCCAAAAAAATTCAATATTCGCTGCTTTGCAGCTATTTTATAAATTATCTCTGTGCCACTTTTCTCCCGCGGCAATATCTATCTGCATTTGCTGCTTCAGACTGTCTATAGAATCGAATTTCTTTTCGCCTCGCACAAACTTATATAATGAAACATATATATAATCACCATACACGTATTCGTCAAAATTGTAAATATATGTTTCTACGCCTCTAACAGATAATGTGCTCTTTCCATCCTGGGTTATAGTTGGTTTATACCCTATATTTGTTATGGCTCTGTACTCCTGACCCATGTGATTGACCCTGGAATAATATACTCCGCATGGAGGCAAAAGCTTCATATCTTCAGGAATAAGATTAACCGTCGGCATACCTAAGGTTCTTCCGATCCTGTTTCCATGCACCACTTCACCATAAAGCATATAGGGTCTTACAAGCATCTTATTGGCTGCTTCGATTTCTCCGGCCTCTACCTTTTTTCTTATCTCGGATGAGCTGATAGCCATATCATTTGTATATACCTTATCAACTATCTCTACATCAAAGCCAAAATTATTGCCATAATATGTAAGCAGATCTACATTTCCACTTCCATTTTTTCCAAAATGCCAATCACTTGTGGTAACTATGGCACACATATGTAAACGTTCCATCAAAATCTGCTTAATAAACTGTTCTGCACTTATGGAAGCCGTCTCCTCAGTAAAAGGAAATTCAATCAGGTAATCAATATTAAATTCCTGGAACATCTTTCTTTTTTCTAAAGCCGTTGAAAGTACCCATTTTTTAGTGCCGTCTTCCTTATCCTGATCAAGCACCTCGGATGGTGGAGTATCAAAGGTCACTATAGCCGCTTTCAGGCCCTGCTCCTTCTTTATCCGGAGCACACCTTTAATAAGCTCTAAATGTCCCTTATGTATTCCATCAAACTTACCAACAGTCACTACCGTATTTTCATCCAAATGAAAATTTAAGGTACCACTAATGATCTGCATTATTTTCTCCTAAATAAAACATCTTAAAGGGCTTAAAAAGCTTCCTATCAGCATAATATTGATATATACCAATAAAAGCACCCTTCGTATCATATACCCTGAACTGTTCTTTATCACAGGCCTTATTCTCACAGAGTCTGCTACTAAAGAAGTTACCATTATGAAGCATTTTATCTATATCGATATCCCGATTTACTACTGCCATATCAGTTTCAGATTCTGAAGTATTTTTAAATCTTAAGACCTCAAGCTCTTTGAAAACCGTTTCAGTGCCCAGAACATAATTATCTATTATGCCTTCCTTAACGAAGTCTTCCACTTCAGAAAGCTTTACCGCTGTATCTATTCCAAAGGCACCTACTCTTGTTCTGACAAGCCGGCTCATAACTGCACCACAGCCAAGTTTTTCACCTATATCACTACATAAAGATCTGATATATGTACCTTTGCCGCAGTCAACAACTATCGTTATTTTATTTTCCTCAATATGTTTTACTTCTATGGCATCTATCTGTACAAAAACCGGCTTACGCTCTATCTCCACACCATTTCTGGCCAGCTCATACAGTTTCTTGCCGTTTACCTTTTTTGCAGAGTACATAGGAGGTATCTGATCATATCCGCCCACAAAGCTTTCTATGGCTTTTACAATCTCTTCCTCTCCCGGTATATCAGCCTCTGTCTTTTCTATAACACCAGTTATATCTAAGGTATCGCTTCGCATTCCGAGAATAAACTCTGCTTCATACTGCTTGGAATGATCCGTAAGCATATCACACAATCTGGTGGCATTGCCAAGACATACTGGTAGCACTCCCTCTGCCATAGGATCAAGTGTACCGGTATGACCTATCTTACGCATCTTTAATATGCCCCTTAGCTTAGCCACTACATCATGGGACGTAAAATCTTTTTCTTTGTATATGTTTATTATTCCATTCATATCTTATTACTGAAGCTGCTTTTCTATCTGTGAAGATAAATTGTTAAGAACATCATAATAGGTTCCGTTCATAGTACAGCCTGCGGCCAAAACATGTCCGCCACCGCCAAACAAAGAGGCTACCTCTGCCACGTTAACCTTTCCATTAGATCTCATGGATACCTTATATTGCTGAGAAGCTATCTCATACATGAATATTGCCACCTCAACACCTTTAGTTACTCTAAGCTGGCTGACAATACCCTCTAAATCCTTTGTATCTGCCTCATAAAACTTAAGAAGCTTTCTGTCTACGCATGCTGAAATACACTTTCCATCCATAAACATAATGCTTTCCAGCAACGCTCTTCCCATGATCTGATTCTGCGTATAAGTCTTCTGATAGAAGGTTTCATCAATAATGGCTGAAGTATTAAAGTTATAATCCATCAGCTCTCCTACTATCTGGAAGGTCCTCTTCTTTGCACAGCTGTATTGCAGGACACCTGAATCGTGGATAATTCCTGTATATATTGCTTTTGCAACCTCTACATCTACATACTGTTTATCAAGAAGGGTAAACAAAACCTCTGATGCAGAGCTGGCATCCGGCTCTACCACAGAGACATCAGCAAAGCCCTTATTGCTAATATGATGATCTATACAAATTGTTTTCTTTGCATTATCAAAAAATTTTCTGGCATCGCCTAAACGTTCAAGATCGCTGGCATCTAAAGATATAAATACCTCAATCTCTTTGTCGCAGGTAAAAGAAGTATTTAGATCTGAAAAACCCTTTAAATAGCTAAAAACTGACGAAGGTTCTTCCATGAAAATAAATATTTCTTTATCATTACATGCGTTTTTTAAATAATTATACATTCCCAGGCAGGAACCTACGCAGTCCCCGTCTGGTCGTATATGTCCTGCAATACCTATGGTCTTTGCAGAACCAATTTCTTCTAATATATTCATTTATACCACCTGTTATTCTTCTGTATCATCTGCAGAAGCTTTTCCGTTAACCTCATCAATGAGCTTTGACATGTTCATACCATACTCAATTGAAGTATCCGGAAGAAAAGTAATCTGAGGAGTATTTCTCAAGTTCAGAGCACTGGCTACCTGTCTTCTGATAAAGCCCTCTGCGCTTTTTAATCCCTCTAATGTTTCCTGTCTCTTTGTTTCATCGCCAAGTACACTGATCCATGCCTTACAGGTTTTTAGATCAGGAGCTACCTCTGCACCTGTAACACAGGTCATGGGAGCTATTCTTGGATCCTTTATTTCTGAACGAATGATGTTAGATAATTCCTTCATCATTTCAGAATTAATTCTTGTATTTTTAATACTATTTTTTCTCATTATCTTGGTACCTCTACCATTACATATGCTTCAACGATGTCGAATTCATTAAACTTATCAAAGTCTTCAAATACAAGACCGCATTCAAAACCTGACTTAACCTCTTTAACATCGTCTTTAAATCTCTTAAGAGATGCAAGCTTTCCTTCGAAAATCTGCTCGCCTTCATGTGTAATACGAACATTACAATTTCTCTGGAATACACCATCGAGCACGTATGATCCAGCGATATTTCCGACCTGGGATGCTTTGAATATCTGTCTGATCTCAGCATGTCCAATAATCTTTTCTTCGTATACAGGATCAAGCATACCTCTCATGGCTGCTTCAACATCTTCAATTGCCTTATAAATTACGTTGTATAATCTTACGTCAACACCTTCTGTCTCAGCAGTTGCCTTTGCTGTTGCATCAGGTCTTACATTAAATCCTATGATAATAGCGTTAGAAGCAGAAGCTAATACAACGTCAGATTCGCTGATAGCGCCTACACCACCATGGATAACCTTTACTACTACCTCTTCGTTAGAAAGCTTAACAAGACTTTCCTTAACAGCCTCTACAGAGCCCTGTACATCGGCCTTGATAATAAGATTAAGCTCTTTAAGGTTACCAGCCTGAATCTGTGAGAACAATTCATCAAGTGACATCTTATTCTTTGTATCATCAAGAAGTCTTACCTTGTTCTGAGCGATAAATGTCTCAGCAAAATTCTTAGCTTCTCTATCATTATCAGGAGATACGAATATTTCACCGGCATTCGGTACATCATTAAGTCCAAGAATCTCTACAGGAGTAGATGGTCCGGCTTCCTTTACTCGTCTGCCCTTATCATCTATCATAGCCCTTACCTTACCATGGCAAGCTCCACAGGCGATGAAATCACCAACCTTAAGAGTACCCTTCTGTACAAGGATAGTAGCTACAGATCCTCTTCCCTTATCAAGCTGAGCCTCGATAACGATACCTCTTGCCTTTCTCTTAGCATTTGCCTTAAGCTCCATAATCTCGGATGTAAGAAGTATCATATCAAGAAGATTATCTATACCTTCACCTGTCTTAGCTGAAACAGGTGCAAATACTGTAGAGCCGCCCCAGTCTTCCGGAACAAGCTCGTATTCTGCCAGCTCCTGCTTTACTCTGTCAATATTTGCTGAAGGCTTATCTATTTTATTTACTGCAACGATGATTTCGATTCCTGCTGCCTTAGCGTGATTGATAGCTTCAATAGTCTGTGGCATTACACCATCATCTGCTGCTACTACAAGGATAGCGATATCTGTAGAATTTGCTCCACGCATACGCATAGCTGTGAAAGCTTCATGTCCAGGAGTATCAAGGAAAGTAATCTTCTGTCCCTTTGTGTTAACTACATAAGCACCAATGTGCTGTGTGATACCACCGGCTTCTTTATCTATAACATGTGTTTTTCTAATAGCATCAAGGAGGGATGTTTTACCATGGTCTACGTGTCCCATTACACAGATTACTGGAGGACGGCTTGTCATGTTCTCTTCGTTTTCTTCATCTTCCTTAAGAAGCTCTTCAATTACGTCTACTACTACTTCCTTCTCGCAAAGGATTTCAAATTCAAGAGCAATTTCCTCTGCCTGCTCATAAGATACTTCCTGGTTAACAGTCACTATCTTACCCTGCATAAAGAGCTTTTTAATGATAATAGAAGGCTGTACCTTCATCTTATCAGCAAGATCCTTAATAGTGAGGACTTCTGGAATAGTGATTACCTTAATCTTCTCTTCTTCCTTTACCTCAACCTTCTTTTCCTGTGGACGTTCAAGCTTACTTACGTTCTTTGCGTTCTTATTGTTCTTTCCACCTCTGAAACCGTCCTCAGTTGAATAAGTCTTTTCCTTATTCTTCTTATCCTGATTACGGCGCTTTTCATTAGGATTAGCTGCTGGCTCAGCTGCAAAGCCCTGATTATTATTTCTATCCTTCTGGTTACCAGAAAACTTATTTCCGCCCATATTTCCCTGGCCATTTCTCTGACCATTGTTATCACGGTTCTGTCTGTTCTGTGAGAAACCATTATTGTCGCGGTTCTGCTGTCCGCGATTATCCTGACGATTTTCTCCTCTGTTAAAGCCTCTGTTATCGCCTCTATTATCGTTTCTATTATCGTTACGTCTCTGGAAACCGCCATTACCGTCGTTTCTGTTATCATTACGATTGTCATTACGTCTCTGGAAGTTACCATTGCCATCATTTCTATTATCATTGCGCTTCTGGAAATTATCATTTCTTGGTGCATTTCCATTCTGTGCGTTATTCTGATTATTAGGCTTGTTAGCTACGTTTGCCTCTGAAGAGTTTACTTCTTCTGGCGCGTTTTTAGATCCATTATTTCCGACATTACTGTTAGCGCTATCGCTGCTATTCCTAACAGCGCTGTCAGCCTTTTGTACATCTTTTTTGTCGATAGAAACGTTCTGGTTACGTAATTCTTTTTCTTCCTGTTCATACTGCTCACCTCTTGCTGTCATCTCAAGCGTTGCTGTCTTTGGAACGTTAAGCTGTATTCTTCCAGGTCTCATACCATCGTTCTGTGGCTTATTGTTCTGTGGCTTGTTCTGAGGCTTATTTCCCTGCTGTCTCATATCAGGTTTCTTCTTATCCTGACTATTATGTGCATTGCTTACTATGATAATATTAGGTTTCTTTTTCTTTACAGGCGCTGCCGCTTCTTCTGGCTTCTTCTCTGTAGGAGCCTTCTTTTCCTCTGCAGCTTCCTTCTTCTCTGGTACATCCTTCTTTTCCGGTGCTGCCACTTCTTTCTTTTCCTCTGGCTTTGAAGCACCCTTTGAAAGCTTTTCCTTAACCTGTGCTACCTGATCCTCTTCAAGAGATGACTGGGCAGATTTCTTATCTATTCCAAGTGTTTCCAGACATGCGATAATGTCCTTGCTCTGTATATCCAATTCTTTTGCTAATTCATGTATTCTCATTTTTGCCATTCTAATTTCCTCCGTCGATTTTATTAATGATTTGACCAGCCATACCTTCATTTGTAATACATAATGAAGCCCTGAACTCTTTTCCTATGTTATGTCCCAGCTCTTCCTTATTCCCATAAAATCTTATTGGTACTTCATAGTAAGCGCACATATCAGAGAAGTGTTTCTTTGTCCTATCTGAAGCATCCGTGGCAACTATTACCAAAAATGCTCCTCCACTTTTTACTGTTTGCTCACATAAGAACTCTCCACTGTTAACCATATGGGCTTTCTGGGCCATACTAAGTGATTGCAATACTCTGTCTGGTTTCAATACATATACTCCTTTGATCTGGCTTAAATATTTCGCGGGGATTAGATTATTCTTCTACATCCTCTGCTGTTTCGTACTCTTCTTCACCTTCGTACTCTTCTTCGTACTCTTCTTCATCATCATAATAATCTTCAAGACGGAAGCCTGGAGCATCCTTAGCCTGAGTTTCTGATTTGATATCAATCTTAAATCCTGTAAGTCTTGCAGCAAGTCTTGCGTTCTGACCTTCTTTACCGATTGCAAGAGATAACT
Organism: Lachnospiraceae bacterium; assembly: GCA_045640645.1. Classification (GTDB taxonomy): domain Bacteria; phylum Bacillota; class Clostridia; order Lachnospirales; family Lachnospiraceae; genus JAZUFJ01. Next base: position 20 of record JAZUFJ010000185.1, on the reverse strand, counting down.
GGTTATCTGGTACTACTACC
>JAZUFJ010000184.1:0-3439 GCA_045640645.1 Lachnospiraceae bacterium | reverse complement strand
GCATATGTTTTTGTAGAGATAAATACTATATCTGCATGTGGACTTATAATGATCAGACAGAACGGAAGGACTCTGGAATCTGCAGTAAGATATATGATAATGTCTCTTCTTGGATCAGGTTTATTTCTTATAAGTATTTGTATGATGTATGACATGACAGGGCATCTGCTTATGAGCAATATAAATGATTCTATAGGTATGCTCATGGACAACGGTGCTTATAGAGAGCCAATGCTTATTACAATCACACTTATGGTAGTGGGACTGGCCATTAAAAGCGCTTTGTTCCCATTTCATTCGTGGCTCCCTGATGCATACGGATATTCAACTGTTTCATCAGCAGCGATGCTTTCATCATTAGTATCAAAGGGCTATATATTTCTGCTTGTAAAGATTTTTTACAGAGTAGTAGGCTTTAATGTTATAGCCTCTACAAAGATTTTGAATGTATTATTTGTTTTTGGTCTTATAGCGATGGTAATGGGATCAGTTTCAGCTATTCGTGAGAATGATATAAGAAGAATGATTGCCTTTTCATCTGTTGCACAAATTGGATATATTTACATGGGCTTTGGTATGGGAAATGAGACAGGAGTGGTAGCTTCGATCTTCCATATTCTTTCTCATGCTGCAACAAAATCAATGCTGTTTATAGCTGCTATAGGGTTAACAGATGTTTCTAACGGTTCGAGACATTTCATTGATCTTACCGGATCAGCGCATAGAAATAAGATAGCTGGTGCCGGCTTCCTTGTTGGCTCTCTTTCAATGGTTGGTGTGCCATTTTTCTCAGGCTTTATCAGTAAGCTTCAGTACATGGACGCCTCTGTCAGCTTGCAATACAATAAGATGCTTCCGGCATTGATTGTATTAGGCATTAGTACTATCCTTAACGCTATATATTTTATGAAAACAGTTATTAGAATATATATTCCTGTTAAAAATGAAAGCGGTGTGGTAGAGAAATTAGAATATACTAATCAAAAGCTTTATGTATTGGCAGTTGTGCTTTTCATCGTCCTTAATGTTGCGCTTGGTATGTTTTCTAACCAGATATTAGATTGGATAAGAGTAGGATTGGAGATGTTTTCGTAATATGAATCTGATATTTTTTACAGTTTTATTTCCAATAATCACAGCAATAGCTCTAATTTTATTGCCTGAGAAATTTACTCAGGAGATAGCTGACAATAGTAAGTCAAATAAGAAGGTTCTGTGTAATCGGTTAAATATTTATACATTATTGGTTTTAGTAATTGAGAGTATTATGACCTTCTGTTGTATTTTTACCTGTTCGGATAAGATGGTTGATCTTTTCCATATAACAGATATTCTGGTCATCTCTTTTAAGATAGATTCTGTTTCAAAAATATTCTCAGGTATTGTGGCTATTGTATGGCTGTTAGCAGGTATTTACTCATTTGAATACATGTCACATGAACATAACAAGAAAAGATACTATGTTATATATATATTGAACTTTGGAATCTTAAATGGATTAAGCTTTGCATCTAATCTTATTACTTATTATGCATTTTATGAATTACTTACTATAGGTACCTTTTCGCTTGTAATACATAATCAGTCAAGAAAAGCGATTATGGCATCCTTTAAGTATTTGTTTTATTCCTTTGCGGGAGCTTATTTAGTTTTATTTGGAATATATTTTGTTCAGAGATATTCTATTGATCCTTGCATAAGCTTTAGAGAGGGAGGCGTGATAGATTATTCAAGAGCCTGTGCTGAAGGTGTCGCAGTCCTTACTGGTACAGAGCTTAGCAGTGTATCTCTTAATGGCGGCGTTCTTTCTGTGGCAATGCTATTTATGATTTTAGGCTTTTCTGTTAAGGCTGGTATGTTTCCTATGCATGGATGGCTTCCAACAGCGCATCCCGTTGCCCCAGCTCCGGCGTCGGCTGTTTTGTCTGGCTTGATAGTTAAGGCGGGTGTATTAGGAATTATTCGTGTTATCTATGATATATTTGGAACAGAATATTTCAAGGGAAGCTACACCCAGAACATAGTACTTGTTTTGGCGATTATGACAGTGTTTATGGGATCAATGCTTGCCTATAGAGAGAAGCTAATGAAAAAACGACTGGCTTATTCAACTGGGAGCCAGGTTTCATATATTTTATTTGGACTGTTTATAGCTGATGATACAGCATATAAGGGCGCGCTACTTCATGTTGTGGCTCATGCATTAATAAAATGTACATTATTCATTTGTATAGGAAGTATCATACATATTACCGGTCTGACAAGGGCAGATGAGCTTAGGGGAATAGGTAAGAGGATGCCTGTTATGCTGATGTGCTATACCATTGTGTCTCTTGGATTAATAGGTATTCCGCCCTTTGGAGGCTTTATTAGTAAATGGTACCTATGTACAGGGGCGCTTATGTCAGGGAATATGCCATACGGCTTTGTTGGAGCTGTAGTGCTTTTGATATCAGCTCTTCTGACAGCGGGATATCTGTTGCCAATATCTATAAATGGTTTCCTTCCAGGAAAGGATTTTGATATAGAGTCATTTGATAAAGAGGTAAAAGCATATGAGCCAAATCTGGTTATGCTTGTTCCTATAATAATCTTAACAGCTTTGTCTGTGCTTATAGGCATTTGGCCAGGGGTGATATTATGATTAATCTAAGTAATTATTTTTATATTTTGCTTATTTTGCTACCTATAATAGGGGGCTCTCTTATATTTATTATTCCATTCAAAAACAGAAGTGCAATGTGTATATATACTGAAATTATAACATTGTTAACTTCGGTCTTAAGCTTTGTTGTTCTATTTAACAGACCGGCAGAGAATATGGATATTATTACTTTTGTTGGTAAATACAAAATATCTTTTGGCTTTGATGGAATGGGATGTATTTTTGCCGGACTTATTTCTTTTCTATGGCCTTTGGCCTCTCTGTATGCTTTTGAATATATGAAGCATGATGCCAATGAGAAAAGCAGCAAGGAGACAACCTTTTTCGGGTTTTATACTATTACATTTGGTATTACTTTAGGTATTGCAAGCGCTACAAATCTTCTTACTATGTATGTTTTCTATGAGATGCTGACGCTTGTTACCGTTCCTCTTATTTTGTTTTCGCTATCCAGAGAAGCTATATTGGCTACAAGATTATATATTTATTACTCGTTGGGTGGTGCGGCTTTCGGTTTCGTTGCACTGGTTTTCCTGGCAGAGTTTGGCAGTTCTCTTGATTTTGTTTTAGGTGGTGTCATACCTTATATTGCAGGCGAAGCTACTATTACAAACGCTGCAGGGATTACAGCTTCAGCGAATCTTTTAAGACTGATATATATATTTGGATTCTTTGGATTTGGTGTAAAGGCCGCTGTTTTTCCTTTAAGCAGCTGGCTTCCAAAAGCTGGTGTAGCTCCTACACCTGTTACAGCATTACTTCATGCTGTAGCTG
>JAZUFJ010000183.1:0-3781 GCA_045640645.1 Lachnospiraceae bacterium | reverse complement strand
TCTTGTTTCAATCATTCCTAATGCTTCTTTTGCCATTTTTTTATCCTCCATAAAATTTTCTAAATAAAGATTATTAATAATGTACTTAATTATGATTTGTCAAATGCACTGAGCTTAAGCATCTTTGCTGTATCCTCTGTAGGATGAGCTATTATATGCTTTTGTACAATGCCTGTCATGTTCTCTGCAACTGTTTCAGCAGCTCCCATTGCAGCCTCTACATCAGCTATGTCTCCTCTGAACTTTATAGTTACCAAAAGAGGAACAGGAAGCGCATCTGCGTTTGCAGGTTTATTTTTATCGAAAGTTTCCAGCCAGACATTGGCTGCTTTACAACCGGCGTCTGCTGCCATAAAGGCACATGTTAATCCAAATACTTCCAAGATACCTACAGCATCCATGTCATGTACTATCCTTTCTTAATTACTTGTTGATAATTGCTATCTTAAGACCAGCCATAGCGAGGTTTGTCTTATGAGCTTCGTTAATCTCATCAAGTGGGAATGTATGAGTAATAAGGTCTGCCATAGGAAGTCCTATTCTCTTAGCACTCTTTAAGAAATCAAATGTTGTAGCATAATCTCTTAATGTGTATACCCATGAACCAACTGTTGTGATCTCTTTTGAACAGATATCAAAGTGAGGATTGATTGTAGCATCTCCACCATTGATAAAGAAACCAAGCTCACAAAGTCCACCACCATTACGGATAAACTTATAAATATTAGCATGAGCTATTGGTGATCCAGTACACTGGAAAGCGAAATCTGCAAGATATCCACCAAATGCTGACTTAACACCTTCTGTTAAAGCTTCAATTCCGTTATGATCCTTGAAGTTAACTGTCTGTGTAGCGCCAAGCTTAATAGCGAAATCAAGACGCTTCTGTTCACCGTCAACAGCTACGATATTCTGAATACCCATTGTACGAAGAATAGCTATACAGATAAGACCGATAGGTCCACATCCCTGAACTACTACTCTGCTGTTGAATCTAAGGATTCCAGTTGATTTAGCTCTTTCTACAGCATGTATAAGAACTGCACATGGCTCAATAAGTATTCTTGAATAAAGATCAAGATCTGATACATTAAAGAATGTTGAGCCGCCACGGATGAAGATGTAATCTGAGAACCATCCATTAAGATGAATATCATCATCTGGAAGAAGTCCGTATACATCAGCACCGCCTACATTCTGCTTATTAAGGTCATACATTGTAATATCTGGGTTATCCTTAAAGATCATACATGTAACAACCTTATCTCCAACCTTTACAGGCTTTCCTGCTGAGTCAACTTTAACGTTCTTACCCATTTTTACGATTTCACCAGTACCTTCATGTCCTAAAGCTACAGGGATAAGTGAAAATGGATCTCTTTTAAATTCGTGAGCATCTGTACCACAGATTCCACAACCTTCAACTTTTACAAGGATATCGTCATCTCCTACCTCTGGAATAGGGAACTCCTTGATATCATAATGCTCTAAAGCTGTAAGCATTGCTACCCTAGCTGTCTTTGGAATAGCACCATTTGATGCTGATGAAGTAGCTGCTGCAGGAGCTGCAGCTGCGCTGCCATCTGACATGCTGATAAGAACCTGTTTAACAATTGCTTCTATATCATTTGCGTTCATTTATCTGTTTCCTTTCTAAGTAATCTTATCTAATGCAAAGAGAATCTGTCATAACGCATCTTCTCGCTTTTGTAAATGTCTTAGCACTTGTAAGGCCTTCACCTGTACGGCTTGCGATAGTGAAAGTACAAATACTTTCTCCACCAAAGCCAAGCGCTGCGTAGCTTGGTCCGTTCTTAACCAAAATTGCTGTATCAATTGCCTTAGCATATTTTGTAATACGGTCAACGTTCATAGAATGGATATGTGCGCTGTGACGATTACCATGCTCAAGCCAAACAGCCTTTTCTACTGCATCATCAAAGTCTTTTGCTCTTACCACTCCGAGGATAGGCATCATAAGCTCTCTAGTAATAAGCTCATGTTCCTTCTCACCTTCGAAAGTGATACAACGTATGCTGTCTGGAACATCAACACCGATCATTGCAAGAAGAGCTTTTGCGCTTCTTCCTACAGCCTTACGGTTGAGAGCACCCTTTTCAGTAATAACTGCTTTGATAAGCTTTTCCTGTTCTTCCTTGCTAGCAAGATAGCAGCCCTGTTCTTCAACCATGATCTTGATGAGCTCATCAGCTACACTGTCAAGAGCTACTATTTCTTTTTCTGCTATACATGGAAGGTTATTATCAAAAGTACATCCGTTTACGATATCTCTTGCAGCTCTATGAAGATCACATGTATCATCTACAAGTGCTGGAGGGTTACCAGCGCCAGCTCCGATACCACGCTTTCCTGATGAAAGAACTGCGGTTACTACGCCAGGACCACCTGTTGCAGCTATAAGTGGAATATCAGGATGTTTCATCATGATATCACTTGATTGTAATGTAGGAGCTTCTACAGTACATGCAACGTTATCTGGTCCACCTGCTTCTATTGAAGCTTCGTTTACAAGGTTTACTGCAAAGATTGATACCTTGATAGCTGCTGGGTGAGGATTGAACACTACTGTGTTACCGCCTGCGATCATACCCATTGAATTACAAAGAACGGTTTCAGATGGATTAGTACATGGTGTTATAGCACCGATTACTCCGAAAGGTCCCATTTCTACAAGTGTAAGACCTCTGTCACCTGAAAGAGCTTCTGTTTTTATATCTTCTGTTCCAGGAACCTTGTCAGCCACAAGATGATGCTTTAATATCTTATGTCCAACATTTCCCATTCCTGTTTCATCAACACCCATTCTTGCCATTATTTCTGCATTTTCATGGGTTTTCTTACGAATATTTGCAATAATTTTTTCTCTCTGATCCATTGAGAGATTACGAACAATCGCCTGAGATTTCTTTGCTGCTGCGATTGCTTCGTTCATGTCCTTAAACACACCATGCATTCCGCTTACAGGCTGAGCTATCTGCATTTTTGCTACAACCTCTTTTACTATGGCCTGCACAGCTGCCTCGTTTAATTCCGTAGACATGCTATTACCTCCTCTAAAATACTTACGCCATACTCCGCTAACTTTGTATCCTGCTCAGCTGTTCCACCGCTTACGCCGAGAGCTCCGATAAGCTTTCCTTCATGGAATAATGGTTCACCGCCTCCAAAGATTACTATCTTTCCTTCGTTAGTAAACTGTATTCCATAAAGTTCCTTACCAGGCTGAGCAAGTTTTCCAAGCTCCTTAGTAGAGCGTTCAAAAGCTATAGAAGTAAAGGTCTTATTAAGAGCTACATCATAGCTTCCAATAAACGAACCGTCCATACACTGTATCGATACCGGTCTGGCCTTCTCATCTGAGATAGCCACTACAACCTTCATTTTCATCGAAGCAGCCTTTTCCATAATACGTTCGGTAAGTTTATTAGCCAGCTTAAGGGACATCTTCTGTCCTGCAAACTCTTTATCTATGAGATTTTTTACTGTCTTTTCTACCAGATTCTGCTGATATCCGTACATCTCTAAACCTGACCTTTTTGTTTCTTATTACTACCAATCACTATCTGATTAGTTTAATCCCATCTGCTCCATTACTTTCTTTGTTATCTCAGCGATAACTTCTGGTGAAGCATCTTTCTTAACTGAGCTTACGCTACCTGAGCATCCGCCACCACAGTTATGGCAGTTTACGCCACCCTTGTTCTGGCAAAGATCTGCAGGATGCTTTCCTGAAAGACCCATCTTACGACGAATTTCATAT
>JAZUFJ010000182.1:0-6170 GCA_045640645.1 Lachnospiraceae bacterium | reverse complement strand
AGCATCTTGCCGAGGACGGAATAATAATAGTGGCTATTACTCTTGAAAAGGGCACAAATATGCCGATTGCAGGACCAGATATAGTATCCAGAGGATTTGTTTATGTTAAGGAATCCGATGAGATAATGGAAGAAGCAAAGGCTGTACTGGATGCAACCTTTGATTTGATATATTCAAGAGATATCTACGATTGGCAGAAGATGAAGAACCTTATTAAAGATGCACTTGGCTCTTTGATATGGAGAAAGATGAAGAGAAAACCAATGATCCTGCCAATAATCATGGAAGTGGAGCTTTAAAATGTCAGACAAAGAGAAAAACATAGATAATGCTGTCGAGGATCTGATAGAGGCTATTAAGGATGAAGATTCCTATAAGGAATATTCAAGATTAAAAGCCATTGTCTTTGGCTCAGACGAGCTTAAAGATAAGATAGAAAGACTGCATGTTATCAGTAATAGAATAGACGAGATATCAGGTCTTAGCCATATGGAAGGTGAATATGAATATCTGTTAAATGAATATGACAGCTTATATTACAACAGGTATATTCGAGAATATTTTCAGGCAGAAATTGATTTTTATAAGTTATTTAAAAAGACATTGTCAAGTATTATGACTTTGCTTGACTAAATGGAGGACGCTAAGTAATGCGTATCAGACAATTTGCTGCATCATTTGTTGGTGCGATTATCAGAATAGTGATACTAGTAGTTGCTTTGGTATCAATCACTAAAATAGGAAAAACTGCATATGATTTTGGGTTTAGAATATTTACTGAAAAGGCAATGGATGAGCACAATGGAAGAGATATATCCATTACAGTTTCAAAGAATGATAAAATGTCCGGAATAGCAGAGAAGCTGGAGGACAAAGGTGTTATCAGAGATTCTAAGCTTTTTCTAATACAGGAGAAGCTATCTGAGCATAAGGGAAAGGTAGAGCCGGGAGTATATACATTAAATACTTCGATGACTACAGATCAAATTATAGCAGCTTTATATCGTGATGATGAGGAAGAGGGACAGCTGTCCCAGCCGGATGCTTTAGTAGAGCATACAGACTCTACAGTTACTCCACTTGGTAACTCTACGATATCTGACGCAGAGGATGAGGTCTGGGAAGGCGCAGAGGAGACCGAGGGAGAAGGCGCAGGCGAGGATTAAGGTAATGATAACGGATGAGAGAATTGCTACATATATTTCTTCTCTTGATATGGGCAATACAGATTTTTTAAATGAAATGGAAGTATTTGCGCTTGAGACAAATGTTCCAATAATTAAGCGTCCTACTCAGAACCTTATCAGACTGATTCTGGCAATGAAAAAGCCTAAAAAAATACTTGAGGTAGGTACTGCAATAGGTTTTTCTGCAATACTTATGGCAGAGTATTCTGACGCTTCTATTACTACGATAGAAAAATATGAGAAAAGAATACCTATAGCAAAGGAATATTTTGAAAAGTCCGGTTATGGGGAGAGAATAGACTTTATATGCGGCGATGCCAGTGATGTGTTAAAGGAGCTGGTAGAAAAAAATGAAAAATACGATATGGTCTTTATGGACGCTGCAAAAGGACAGTATATGAATTTTTTTCCATATGTAATGGAGCTTATGGAGAAGGATGGAATACTAGTATCTGATAATGTTTTGCAGGATGGTGATGTGGTGCAATCACGTTTTGCGGTAACAAGAAGAGACCGAACAATACATATGCGTATGAGGGAATATTTATATACCCTTACCCATGATGACAGACTGGTTACTAGCATATTGCCTTTGGGGGATGGAGTAACTATAAGTTCGATGAAATAAAGCTGGCAGTCAGTATTGTTAAAGCTATGTAAAGATTAATGATATAGAAGAATAAAAAGAGGAATATATGACTAGTAATAAAAAACCAGAGCTTTTGATCCCGGCAAGCAGCCTTGAGGTGTTAAAGGTTGCGGCACTTTACGGAGCAGATGCTGTATATATTGGTGGAGAGGCCTTTGGACTAAGAGCAAAGGCAAAGAATTTTACAAAAGAAGAGATGGCAGAGGGCATAAAATTTGCTCATGAACATGGAGTCAGAGTACATGTTACAGCCAATATTTTAGCTCATAATTATGATCTTGCCGGAGCAGAGGAATATTTTCATGAGCTGAAAGAGATGAAACCGGATGCGCTTATTATTGCAGATCCCGGAATGTTTACTATGGCAAGAAGAATATGCCCTGAGATAGATATTCATGTTTCAACCCAGGCTAATAATACTAATTATGCAACCTATAAGTTTTGGTGGGATTTAGGGGCTAAGCGTGTTGTCAGCGCAAGAGAGCTTTCTTTAAGAGAGATAAAAGAGATCAGGGAAAATATACCTGATGAAATGGAAATAGAGAGCTTCATACATGGAGCAATGTGTATTTCATATTCCGGAAGATGTCTTCTTAGCAATTATTTTACCGGAAGAGATGCCAATAAAGGAGCCTGTACCCATCCATGCAGATGGAAATACTCTGTTATGGAGGAAAAAAGACCAGGCGAGTATTTACCGGTATTTGAGAATGAAAGAGGTACCTTTATCTTTAATTCCAAGGATTTGTGTATGATAGAGCATATACCTGAAATGGTAGATGCAGGAATAGATAGTTATAAGATAGAAGGACGTATGAAAACAGCACTTTACGTAGCTACTGTTGCCAGAACCTATCGTAAGGCTATAGATGATTTCCTTGATTCTAAAGAAAAATATCAGGAAAACATGCCATGGTATTTGGATCAGATATCTAACTGTACTTACAGGCAGTTCACTACAGGCTTTTATTTTGGAAAGCCTAGTGAGGAAGCCCAGATATATGACAATAATACATATTTAAAGGAATATACCTATCTTGGTTATGTACAGGATATAGTAGACGGATATGTAAAAATAGAGCAGAGAAATAAGTTTCTTGTAAACGATATCATAGAAGTAATGAAGAAAGACGGAAATGATATTAAGGCGAGAGTAGTTGCTATGCATGATGCTGAAGGTAATGAGATGGAAAGCTGTCCACATCCTCAGCAAGAAGTATGGGTAAAGCTTGAGGGCACAGATGGTGATTATAAGGGATTACCAGTAGAAAAGATCTGTGAGACCTTTGATATATTGAGAGTGAAAGAAGACTAAGTTATGAAGCTTTTAACAGTAATAGTGCCATGTTATAACGAAGAAGAGGCTGTTCCGTTTTTCTATGAGGAAATGGGAAGGACCATGGAGCTTTTTAAAGAAAAGTATCCAGAGGTGGAGTTCGAGCTTTTATTTATTAACGATGGCTCTAAGGACAAGACCATAGAGGTAGTAAAGAAATTAAGAGAAAAGGATGATCGTGTTCATTATGTATCTTTTTCGAGAAACTTTGGAAAAGAGGCAGCTATCTATGCCGGACTTAAGAAGTCTAATGGAGATTATGTAGTAATAATGGATGCAGATCTTCAGGATCCTCCGGCATTGCTTCCTGAAATGTATGAGGCTGTGACTGTTGAGGGATATGATTCCGCAGCTACCAGACGTGTGACCAGAAAAGGTGAGCCACCTATCAGATCATTTTTTGCAAGATGCTTTTATCGCTTGATGAATAAGATATCTAAGGCAGATATAGTTGATGGTGCGAGAGATTACCGAATAATGAATCGTCAGATGGTAGATGCCATATTATCAATGAGCGAATATAACCGTTTTACAAAAGGTATCTATGGTTGGGTAGGCTTTGATACAAAGTGGATAGCATATGAAAACGTTGAGAGAGTGGCTGGAGAGACAAAGTGGTCGTTCTGGAAGCTTTTCCTATATTCTCTTGAAGGAATAGTTGGATATTCTACAGCTCCGCTTTCTATAGCATCTATGATGGGTATCCTGTGTCTGTTCCTGGCATTTATAATGATTGTTTTCATTATTATCAGAAAGCTGGTATTCGGAGATCCTACCAGCGGATGGCCATCTTTAGTATGCATTATTACTTTATACAGCGGTGTACAGCTTTTTTCTATGGGTATTATTGGACAGTATCTGGCAAAAACTTATCTGGAGACAAAGCATCGTCCAATTTATATTTCAAAAGAAGAAGCATAGTTTTTGATAAAAGTTTTCCGGTTGGATGTTTAGTATGAAATGCAATAATAGCTGGAAAAATGAAAAGAAAAAAAGAAATAGTTTGAGGATATAAAATATGAAGTTAATTATTCAGATTCCATGTCTTAATGAAGCAGAAACTCTTGAAATAGCGCTTAATGATTTACCAAAGCATATAGATGGTATTGATACTATAGAGTATCTCATTATTAATGATGGAAGCGTAGATAATACAGTTGAGGTAGCGAAAAACTGGGGCGTTAATTATGTTGTAAGCTTTACACGTAATAAAGGTCTTGCAAAGGGATTTATGGCTGGTATAGATGCTTGTCTGAGAAATGGGGCAGATATAATAGTTAATACCGATGCGGACAATCAGTACTGTGGAGATGATATTGAAAAGCTTGTAAGGCCTATTCTTGACGGAAAGGCTGATATCGTTGTAGGCGAGAGACCGATCGATGCGACAGAGCATTTTTCACCTTTAAAGAAAAAGCTTCAGCATTTCGGAAGCTATGTAGTGCGTAAGGCATCAAAGACAGATATTCCGGATGCTCCAAGTGGCTTCAGAGCATTTTCAAGAGATGCTGCTATGCACCTTAACGTTATGAACAATTATACATATACCTTGGAAACTATTGTTCAGGCAGGACGTACCAGCATGGCTATTACCTCTGTGCCAATACGTACTAATGGTGAGCTTAGAAAGTCCAGATTATTCCATAGCATGTTTGGATATGTTAAACGTTCAATGCTTACAATCATCAGAGCGTTTCTCATGTACAGACCTCTTACATTCTTCTCTATTTTGGGAATAATACCTTTCACAATTGGCTTTGCCATTGCTTTGAGGTTCCTTATTTTCTGGATAAGAGGAGCAGGAATGGGTCATATACAATCACTTATATTTGCTTCAACACTGCTTCTTTTAAGCTTTATGACATTTATCCTGGGCTTACAGGCTGATATTATAGCTAATAATCGTAAGCTTCTTGAAGATATACAGTACAGAGTACGTCGTCTTGATTATAAGGAAGATGAAAGAGATGCAGAATGATATAAAGGTCTCAGTAGTAGTACCTGTTTACCAGGTTGAGGAAAAATACCTTAAAGAATGCATAGAAAGCATATTGAACCAGACCCTTTCTGATATAGAGCTGATTCTTGTCAGCGATGGAGCCAGCCAGGAGAATCAGGAAATTATTAAAAATAGTGTGGAGGCTGATGCCCGTGTATCAGCTATATTTCAGACTAATCAGGGCGTTTGTGTTGCGAGAAACGCAGGGCTTAAGCTATGTCATGGGAAATATGTAACCTTTGTAGATTCAGATGATTATATTGCTAAGGATAACCTTGAAAAGGCTTATAAGAGAGCTGAGGGTGATAAGCTTGAGCTCCTTCTTTGGGGGTCTTACAAATGTTATCCTAATAAAATGGTGGAATACATGCCTTTTAAGGATGATATTCCTCTTTTTAATCAGGAACAAAAAGAATGGCTTATGCTTAAAACCATGGTTGGTGAGCTGCCATTTTACGGATATCCATGCTCTAAATATGGCTCTGGATCCTGCTGTTCCAAGCTTTATTTAAGATCTTTCTTAGAAGAAAATGATCTTAAATATCCGGTAGGAATAAAGAGGGCAGAGGACGTTAACTTTAATATAAGGGTATTTGACAAGGCTGAGAAAATCGGATACCTGAATGAACATTTTTATTACTATCGCCAGCTGGAAAGCTCTGCTACATATAAATATCGCGATGGTGGTATAAAAGTGTTTACGGATGCATTAAATGGTCTAAAGGCATTTTTGGATGAGACAGGGAAGAAGGAGCTTTTCTATCAAGTCTTTGATATGAGATGCATGTTCTTTTTCCTTGAAAGTATGGATATGGATTATTTAAATAAGGATAATCCTAAGAGCTTTGTCAAGCGGATGAGCGAGATGAAAAAGATGCTTAATGAAGAGCCTTACAAAGGGGCTATCGCTGAGCTTAAAGGAGATTATCTGACCTTTGCGAGGAAGATTCCGCTTGTGCTTATGAAAATGAAGGCAGTGTATTTGCTGGCGTTTTTCTA
>JAZUFJ010000181.1:0-3305 GCA_045640645.1 Lachnospiraceae bacterium | reverse complement strand
AAAGAGATAAAAATTGCAAGTGCAGAGGGCTTAAGAGAATGCCGTAAGCTTTTGACTATGGCTAAAGCAGGAAAATATCCGGGATATCTTTTAGAAGGTATGGCCTGTCCGGGCGGATGTGTAGCCGGAGCGGGAACCTGTCAGCCTATAGCAAAGTCAAAAGCATCGGTAGCAAAACATAAGAGCGTATCTACTAATGCTCATGCACTTCAGAGCACTTATAAAGAGCTTTTGGATATTCTTCAGGAATCTGGAATGTCTGTTGCGCCTAAGGAAGAAGAGGCGGAGGAAAAGCCAGTTGAACAGTAATAAAGGAACTTTAACTGTTATAGCCTCTGGAATAATGTGGGGGCTGATATCAATTTTTGTAAGGAAATTGTCGGCAGCAGGTTTTGATTCCTTTAGAATCATGTGCTTAAGAGCCTGGCAGGGTGCGATTATTATGTTTGCCCTGCTAGCTATATTTAAGAGAGATTATCTTAAAATAAGAATAAAAGATATCTGGATGTTCATGGGATCGGGTATAATCAGCCTTACGGCCTTTAGCTATTGTTATTTTACTACTATAGTTAACAGTGGTGCCGCTGTGGCCGTGGTTTTATTATATACTTCACCTATCTTTGTAATGCTACTAAGCGCTGTATTCTTTAAGGAACGTATTACAAAAAGAAAAGTTATGGCTTTGGCTATGACATTTACCGGATGTGTTTTTGTGGCTGGAATAATTGGTGGAAATGTAAGCATGAGCTATAGCTCACTGCTTTTAGGTCTTGGATCAGGGCTGGGATATGCGTTTTATTCCATTTTTGCCGGCTTTGCCATAAAAAAGTATTCAAGTTTAACAGTCACCTTTTATACCTTTGTTTTCTCCGGTTTAACATTAATGATTTTCTTTAATCCTATAGAAATAGTAAAAACCATAACCTTGGATCTGGTTCCATATTTGATAGGTATGGCGGTAATATGTACGGTTCTTCCATATATATGCTACACAGTAGGTCTTTCTAAAATGGAGAAATCAAGAGCTGCAGTAGTGGTAACAGTAGAACCTCTTGTAGGAACCCTTTTAGGATTAATAGTATTTCATGAAGAGAAGAGCGTACTAAAGATAATCGGAATAATACTAATATTTGCAGCAGTTATCATGTTAGGTATGGAAGATACGAATCAAACTAAACAATAAGAAAGAGCGGGTTTGTAATAATGAAGAAAAGTATAATGAAAAAAATTATGTTAACCATAACTACAACAGCTATTATGGTTACATCATTAGCTACAATGGTATTCGCAAAAGGAAATGATGATACATACATTCAGATCGATACAGCTGGAAACAGTTTTATGGCAGGATATAACATTTCTATGAAAAGTGATGTCCAGAACGATCTTATAGGGGCAGGTTACAATGTTTTAGCTAACAATTCTGAGATTAGTAAAAACGTTGCCCTGGCAGGCTATAATGTAACGCTTAACGGTTCTGCTATAGGATGTGATGCTTTTCTGGCAGGCTATAATATTGCAGTAAACTCTGAAATTGATAATAACATTTTTGCTGTTGGCTATAGTTTGAACTTCAATGAAGGTACAACTGCCAACGCTGTTAACGCTGCCGGAACAGTTATTAATTTTTATGGAGAATCAAACTGTATTAATGCAAATGGTATGGAAATCTATTTTAATGGTACAGTTAACGGCGATGCTGTTTTAGAAGGCGAAAAGGTTACCATTGGAGATGACGCTGATATTAAGGGTACTCTTACTATAAGGAGTGAAAATGAGCCTGTAGTACCTGAAGGAAAATTTGCTAAGGAATATGTTTTTGAGCTGAAAACAATAGAGGACGAGGACAATGATCTGGAGGGTGCCATATCAGAAGCTGTAGAATCATCTGTAAAAGCAGCCACTAAGACAAATACTATTATGTCAAAGATAAAAGACAGATGTATTAGTAAGGTTTACTGGACGCTGGCATATATTCTGATCGCTCTTTTCCTGTGTGTATTTACTAACAATTCTGTTAACGATGCAAAGGAAATGATAAAGACGAGAAGAGTGCCTATGGCAGTATCTGGTGTATTAGCTTTGATTGGTTTCCCTGCTGCAGCTGTTGTATGCGGTCTTACTTATGTAGGTATTCCTATGGCTGCTATTTTCCTTGTTGCTGTAGGACTACTGATAGCAATAAGTATTCCTTTTGCGTCAGCTTCTATGGGAAGACTGGTATTTGATAAAATATTTACAAAGTTGAATAAAACAGTAGCTTCTATTATTGCGGTAGCTGTTGTTTCTTTGGTAAAGATTATTCCTATTATTAATGTTATCATTAACATCGCTTGTATAATATATACTTTAGGTTACGTAGTACAGAGATTGTATCTAAATATGAGAGGTGGAAAGCCAACTACAGCAGCCCCTGAAAAGGCGATTGTTGTAGAGAGAATAGAGGTAAAGGGTCAAAATGAATAGTATTGGAGGAAGGTTATGGAGAGGAAGTGGCAGAGAATAATGTATATGCCTTGTGTACCACTTGGAGAGGATGGTCGCAGGGTTACAGGTAGCAAAGAGCATATTGCTATTTCAAGAAGAGTGGCAACAGAGGGTATGGTTCTCCTTAAGAACAATCACGAAGTTTTGCCTTTTAAGAAAGGAACAAAGCTTGCTCTTTTTGGTAAAGGAATAGCTGACTATGTTAAAGGCGGCGGTGGAAGCGGAGATACTACCGTTGAATATGTCAGATCTATTCTTGAGGGTCTTGAGATAAAAGAGGAAGAGGGTAAGGTAGCTCTTTTTAAGGCCACAAATGATTATTACAGAGAAAATGTAAAGGCTCAGTATGAAAATGGTATTACACCGGGAAATACAAAAGAGCCAGAGCTTAGTGAAGAACTGTTAAGCTCTGCAAGAGAATATACAGATACAGCGCTTATAGCTATATGCCGTTTTTCTGGCGAAGACTATGACAGAACAGGTGAGAAGTTCGATGGTGATTTCTATTTAAGTCATGAAGAACAGGACATGGTAGATGCTGTATTAAGCAAGTTTGATAAGGTTGTAATAGTACTTAATACAGGTGGAATGATGGATACCAGCTGGTTTAAGGATGAAGAAAAGGTTAGCTCAGCTCTTCTTGCATGGCAGGCAGGAATGGAGGGTGGTCTGGCTACCGCTGATATTCTTGTAGGAGATGCTGTTCCATCAGGACATTTGACAGATACCTTTGCTGTAGATTTTGATTCCTATCCAAGCTCATATAATTTTAATGAATCCAAGGATTATGTAGAGTATACAGAGGATATATACGTAGG
>JAZUFJ010000180.1:0-2374 GCA_045640645.1 Lachnospiraceae bacterium | reverse complement strand
GGTATTTAGAATTTAGTGCAGAAATGATGGTATATAAGATTTAAATATGCTAAAAGAAGATATTTATAAATAAAAAGTAAAAGGAGAAAGCAGAGTGGAAAAAAGGTCATTTGATATAAAACCATTTTTGATTTTATTTGCAGGAATCCTGTTCTCTGCTTTCTGTATTGATATGACGCAGGAGACACTATTTAGATGGCAGTATTTAATCTTTTATGTTTCTTCTGCGATTATTTTTGCAGCATTATTTAAAAGTCTTAATTTGGATGATGTTTCGGTTATTATATTTGTGGGAATAATGCTAAAGGTAGCTTATATCTTTTATACCGCTACCTGGACCAGACAGCATGATGTAGTAGATTTTGGAACTGGTGAAGGTCACGCTGGCTATATCGAATATATAATAGAGCACGAAGCATTGCCTGATTTTGATCCAAGAAGTGTATGGGCTTTCTTCCAGCCACCGCTGCATCATATTATCTCAGCGATCTGGGTAAAATGTTGCTTATATGTTGGAACTGCATACAGGCAGGCTCAGGAAAATATACAGCTCTTAACGCTTTTTTATACCAGCTCAACAGTTTTGTTCTCATATTTTATCTGTAAAGAGCTTAACCTAAAGAAGTGGGGTATGAGGGTGGCGATGTTAATAATATCATTCCATCCCATATATATAATGCTTTCGGGAAGTATTAATAACGATGCTTTATCCCTTATGTTTATGACCATATCAGTCTATCTGATTATAGTATGGTACAGAAAGCCGGAGATGATATATATAGTTCTACTTGCGCTCTCTATAGGCTGTTCCATGATAGCTAAGCTTTCTGGAGGTATGGTGGCCCCTGCTATAGGTTTATTATTCCTGATAAAGCTTTGGAATAATATTAAAATGAAAAAAAATGGAGAGACCCCGGAGATTACTCTTACCTATATGATAGCCCAGTATGTTGTATTTGGACTGATAGTAGTTCCTGTGGGACTTTCCTGGACTATAAGAAATATGAAGCTCTTTAATATGCCGGTTAACTATATTCCACCGGTTGGAGAGCGATTTAATTATACGCTGGCACAGAGACTGTGTGATTGGTCTATGAATGGTGTGTTCCCTGCTATGGAGGAATATGGGGATCCGTTTTATGAGCATAATGTATTCTTAGCTCTTATAAAATCTTCACTTTTTGGTGAATACAATTATGGCCAGGTAAACCCTTATATTATCATTCCTTCTATAGCTTTATTTGTGGTTAGCTGCGTTCTGATAATTTTAGGAATAGTGGCTACCGTATATATTATATTTATTAACAAAGACTGCTTAAAGAGCGAACATAAGGTACTTTTCTTTGTGCTTTACCTGACTCTTCTTATATCATATTTTAGCTTTGCGTTGTCATATGATAATTTCAGTGCACAGGATTTCAGGTATTTGTCTCTTTCAGTAGTAGTACAATCACTATTTTTAGGTTTATTTACCGATGAGATGAGAGAAAAAAGTAAATATTTCCTAATTATGCCGATTGTGTCATATATATTTGGTTTTCTTTCGATAATTGTTTATGTCGGATTGGGGTTGGCTTAAACAAAAGACACTGTAAACAGTAGAAAAGAGGATTATTATGGGCGGATTTTTTGGTGTAGTATCAAAAAAAGAATGTGTTTTGGATGTTTTCTTTGGAACAGATTACCATTCACATTTAGGTACCAGAAGAGGTGGAATGGCAGTATATGGTGAAAGCGGCTTTGACAGAGCTATTCATAATATTACTAATTCTCCTTTTAGAACAAAGTTTGACCGTGATGTAATGGAACTGAAAGGAAATATAGGTATTGGCTGTATTTCAGATTACGAGCCACAGCCATTACTTATCCATTCACATCTTGGCAGCTATGCTATTACGACTGTAGGAAAGATTAATAATGTTCAGGAACTGGTTGATGATGCTTTCAAGAATGGAAGAACACAGTTTTTGGAGATGAGCGGATCAAATATTAATCCAACAGAGCTGGTAGCTTCGATTATTAATCAGAAGGATACCATTGAAGAAGGTATAGCTTATGCCCAGGAAAAGATAGATGGCTCTATGACAGTCCTGATTATGACAGAAAAGGGCCTTTATGCAGCAAGAGATAAATACGGACGTACTCCTGTTGTTTTAGGAAGTAAAGAAGGAGCTTATTGTGTATCCTTTGAGAGCTTTGCATATATTAACCTTGGATATCATGATGAGAAGGAGCTTGATCCTGGCGAAATAGTATTTGTAACAGCTGAAGGCTATGAAACATTAAAGCCGGCAGAAGATACAATGAAAATATGTACATTTTTATGGATCTACTATGGATATCCTACTTCATCTTATGAAGGTGTAAATGTAGA
>JAZUFJ010000179.1:0-1919 GCA_045640645.1 Lachnospiraceae bacterium | reverse complement strand
CCATATCCATCATATCTTTCGGATATATTCTTTAAGCTTTCCAGCCTTGATTTCTCCTCATGGAACTTAAGCTGTGCTTTTCCCAGCTCTCTGTCCTTGTCCTCAAGGTTTTTCCTATAAGAAGACAGCTTTTTATCAATTTCTTCCTTTTCACCATCAAGCTTTAATATCTCTGCGCTGGCTTCATTCAGTTCATCATATAAAAGCTTTATAAGATTTTCATGCTCTGCCTCTTCGCTTTTAGCTTTTAAAAGACGTGATTGCATTTCAGCTTTTCTAATCTTTAACTGCTCAAGCATGGTATCATAGCGTCCTAAGGATGCCTTAATAGTAGCTCTCTCGTTGAGAATCTCAATTATTTCATTCTTATGCTCTTCAATAGAATTATTAATATCTTCTATATTTTTCTGATAAGTAGTCAGCACACTCTTTACTTCATCTCTGCTGGCTATAAGGTCATTCAGCTCTGTATCAAGAGATGATCTGGACTCGCTGGTATTATTTAGAGCCCTGTTCTTTGTCTCAATATCCTGCTTTATATCCTCCTTACGCTTTTCATAAAGAGAAATACTATTTTTAGCAGCATTAATAGCCTCATTGAGAGCCTTTATCTCTCCCTGAAGCTTTTCCTTTTTCAAGCTGTTATCTGTAAGCAGTTTTCTCTGCTCTTCTATACGAAGATTAAGCTCTTCTATCTTTCCCTCTACCTTGGAATATTCTTCCTTAATATTTTCGTTTTCTTCCTTAACCTTCTCGTAATCAGCTGATGCTATATTAAACTTTTCTGACAGCTCATCAATCAATTGTCTGGATCGATCAGCCTCCAAAAGAAACATGTTGGCATCATATTTCTTAAGCTCTTCTTTTTTCTTAAGATAATCCTTTGCTACCTCTGATTGCTTCTCAAGAGGTCCTCTCTGATTATCCATTTCTGACAAAATATCCGTAATACGGACAAGGTTAGCTCTCTCGTCTTCAAGCTTCTTTATAGCGGCATCTTTACGTCTTTTAAACTTTACAATACCTGCCGCCTCATCAAAAAGCTCTCTACGATCTTCAGGCTTTCCGCTAAGGATCTTATCTATCTGGCCCTGTCCAATAATAGAATATCCTTCTTTACCTATACCTGTATCATAGAACATTTCATTAATGACCTTAAGTCTGCAGGTGGTTCCATTTATAAGATACTCACTTTCTCCGGAACGGTATACTCGTCTGCTTACCGTAACCTCTTCATAGTCAACAGGCAGCTGATGATCTGAATTATCCAGTGTAATAGATACATAAGCATATCCCATTGGCTTACGCATTTCTGTTCCCGAGAAAATAACATCCTGCATACTGGAGCCACGAAGCTGTTTTACTCTCTGTTCACCCAAAACCCAGCGAACAGCATCTGCTACATTACTCTTTCCACTTCCATTAGGTCCTACAATACCTGTTATACCATTATGAAACTGAAATGTTATTTTGTTAGCAAAGGATTTGAATCCATGAACTTCAATTCGCTTTAAATACATTTAATATCTCCTGTTTTTATTACTTCTCACCATTAAGCTTTTTTAACACTTTAAAAGCCGCCTGCTGTTCAGCACGTTTCTTCGTTCTTCCTATTCCTTCTGCCTTTACCTCATCGTTTATCAGACAGTTAACCACATACTGTCTGTCATGAGCAGGACCTATCTCTGATACCAGCTCATAGGAAAGTTTCATACCATTTTCCTGTACATATTCCTGAAGAAGAGTCTTAGAATCAGTAAAGCCAATTTTCTCCTCCATATCTGTTAAGACATATTTGAGAACAAATTTTTTAGCCTCTTCAAAGCCTCCATCAAGATAAATAGCTCCTATTATTGCCTCAAAAACGTCAGAAATAATAGAATCACGATTCCTGCCACCTGTGTTCTCTTCTCCTTTTC
>JAZUFJ010000178.1:0-4355 GCA_045640645.1 Lachnospiraceae bacterium | reverse complement strand
GAAATCCAATGTATCTTTCCGGGGACGGAGGACACTTTCTCTGATGTAAATGACGGATGTATGGTTCTTACGCTGGATTATCGGGGGAAGTGCCGAATCCTGATTACGGGAGATCTCGGGGAAACCTCGGAGAAGATATTGCTTACGCGTGGACTGCTGTCCGATATGGATGTCCTGTAGGTTGGGCATCATGGTTCAAAGACCTCCACGAGTACAGAATTTCTTGAAGCAGTACAGCCGGAATGTGCACTCATAAGCGTGGGGAAGAACTTATATGGCCATCCGAGACCGGAAACACTGGAACGGCTTTTGAACTATATGCCGGAGTCGGAAATTCTTCGAACGGATCAGCTTGGGCAGATAACAATTGATTTAAAACGTACATAATTTACGGTGTTGCTACGCAAAGTAGCCAAAAAATGCTAGAATGACAATAAATGTTTCTTGTTTGGTAAAGACTGATTTACTAATCTGTGGAGGAACACAAAACAAATCCAAAAACGGAGGAAGAAAAAATGACTTTAGAAGAACAAATCAAACATTACAGAAACCAGGCTGGTCTTTCACAGGAAAAGATGGCAGAAAAAATAGGGGTCTCAAGACAGGCAATTACAAAATGGGAAAATGGAACCGGTACTCCTGATATAGCAAATCTGATGGCAATTGCCGAGCTCTTCCAGATATCAGTTGACGAATTGCTTTCAAATGAGAGATCGGATAAGAGCCAGGCTGAGTATATTTATGAAAGCCAGACTGAATACGATATTGATGGTAAAAAGAACTATGATATTAACCTTGGAGGAGCCAATACCGTAGAGGTTAGAGCTTATGAGGGCGAGAAGATTAAGGTTTCTTTATTATCAAATGTAATAAAGACAGTTAGCTCAGATTTCAAGATTAAAATTGATGATAATAAGAATTTCATTGATGTAGATATGCATAGACTTAATAATGCAACTGAGGCTATTGCAAAGGAAGGGCTAGTGATCAGAATTTTCCTTCCATCAAAATATATTGGAAAGATAGAGCTGAAGGTAAATGCCAAGCTCGTTAGCTTCTATTATATAGAAAATGAAATTATTGAGGTTGAGGGTAAAATCAGCGAGGTGACCTTAGAGGGAAATAAGGGTGAAATCGAAATAGATTCCAATCTCGATATGCAGATTAATGTTATATCCCATGAAGGAGCTATAGAGATTAATCAGCTTTCAGCTACTTCAAGGATGATGGTTCCTGGTGATTACAGATTCAGATGTGCTAAAAAGGGTATCGCAACAAGCATTTATTATGAAAAGCAGGGAAAAAATGTAGAGGACTTTTCAGATGCGCAATCAGATAATTACATTGAACTTAATGGAATGAAAAGCGAATTAGTGATTGTTGCTGAGGATATGACGTCAGCTTCAAAATAGAGCATTAATTAATGGTTTATTTTTGTGACATGCCATATCTCATGTGATATAATATATGCGTTGTTATGTGATTTTGAATACAATGAGGCAATTAAGCAGGTAAGATTAGGGATATGGGCGAAAATAATCCAAATAAAAAACATCCTATATTAAGCAGATTTAAGATGACAAGAACTGCTAACGATATGAAGGACGTTCTGACAGGAAAAGGGGATTTCAGTGTTACATATAAGCTGGCTCTTATAGTTGGAGAGGGCTTGTTTTGCGCTGTTGTCCTTTTCTTTATTTTTAGATTAATAATCAATCCGTTATCACCCTTAACATTGATATCCTTTATTATAGCTTTTGGGTATCTGGCTATCTTCTTTGTGGTCGGAATTATTACCCAGGAGACGGATGGTAAGTATTCAAGAGTAGTGGTAGGCGTCGCTTTGACCCTTATAATGCCGGAAATATGGCTATATTCCGGTGGCTTTGAGGGCGCAGGGGCGGTATGGTTTATATTTGGAGCTATATTCCTATGCGCCGGACT
Organism: Lachnospiraceae bacterium; assembly: GCA_045640645.1. Classification (GTDB taxonomy): domain Bacteria; phylum Bacillota; class Clostridia; order Lachnospirales; family Lachnospiraceae; genus JAZUFJ01. The sequence goes on along the minus strand of JAZUFJ010000178.1, from coordinate 2,411 downwards.
ATCTTTAAAACAATATATTAGGATTATTCCTGTTTATATAGTTACGTTGTTTGCAACAGTATTTATTTCTGTAAAGTATCCTGAGATGATACAGAGCGAAAGTGCTTCTATTTCACATATAAATACTATTGGCAGCATTTGTATTTCTGTTGTTTTCTTCAGTATGATTATTCTTTTGCAAAGACATATCTCTGAGCTTGACAGAGATGAGATGACAAAGCTGAGAGAAGAAATTTCAGAAAGTAATGAAGAGCTTACAGCTGGTAATCAGGAGCTTAGAGCCATTAATGAGGAGCTTATGGATGTAACAGAAAAGCTTCAGACCTCAATGGATAAACAGAAGATGTTTTCTGCCAGCGTAACCCATGAGCTAAGATCCCCATTAAATGGTATAGAGGGCAGTCTTCAGATGATGCTTTTATCTGGAACTTTGGACGAAGAAAATAAGACCTCTGTTGAAAATGCATTAAATGCCTGTAGGAATCTAACCAGAACGGTTGATGATATGTTAGATTTTTCAAAGCTGTCAGAGGGAAAATTTGAGATAGTAAAAAGAAAATTTGATTTCAGAGATGTAATAAATGATATTAGATATCTTTTCGAGGAACAGGCCAGAAAAAAGGGACTTGATTTTATGATAAATGTTCCTGTCACCATGAAATGCTCATTAATAGGAGATGACGCAAGAATATCACAGGTTCTTACTAATCTTATATCTAACAGTATTAAATATACAAATGAAGGAAGCGTGGTTTGTGATATAAACGTGCAGAATGATGCCATTAGTTTTACGGTTAAGGACACTGGAATAGGAATGAGCAAGGAAAGCCTTGGTGTTTTATTTGATCCATTTACCAGATTTGACCTTAAGAGGAATTCCGGAATACAGGGTACAGGCCTTGGTATGAATATTGTATATAACCTCGTAAAAGCCATGAACGGGGAGATAAAGGTCGAAAGTGAACTGAACAAGGGCTCAGCATTTTTTGTAAATATTCCTGTTGCGATAGATGATGATACGGTTATTTATTCAGGTATTAAGGAAGAAAAGAAGCAAACAGAGTTTTTAACTGAAGATTTTAGTAATGTTAATATTCTATGCATTGATGATACAAAGATTAATCTGGTGGTATTTAAAGGATTATTAAAGCCTACAAATGCTAAAATCGATACAGCCTTGAGCTATTTCGAGGGAATGGAGGCTGTGGAGGCTAAGAAATATGATTTGATTTTTGTAGACCATTTCATGCCGGAAAGAGATGGTATTGATGTTTTTAGAGATTTAAGAAGAGGAAACAGTGTAAACAAGGATACTCCTGTTATTATGCTGACAGGTAATTCCATGGGAGATTACATCAGCCTTTATAAGCAGGAAGGCTTTAATGGCTGGCTGTCAAAGCCGATAGCGCAGAATGAGCTGGTAAAAATAATAAAAGACTATATATAATGAGATATGGAGATGAGTTCACTTGTCATATATGGATGACACAGTACTTATCTCCATATTTTATACTCTAAATGTTAACCATCGACAATAAAATAGTTGACAATCGCATTTCCATTACATATATTAGGACATGGACACTTATATTGTGGGCTTAAATAAGCCTAATGAACGAACATCAATTACGTTATTATGTTACATTTGTGCAACTAAAGAGGAGAATATTGCCATGAATATTTTAGATTTAGCTAAGGAAATAATTAATGGAAGAAGAATCACAAGAGATGATGATCTTTCTGTATTTTTGAACGCAGACCTTGAAGATTTATGTAAAGGGGCGGACATGATAAGAGAGCATTATGTAGGAGACAAGGTGGATCTTTGCTCCATTATAAATGGTAGAAGTGGAAGATGCCCTGAGGATTGTAAATACTGTGCCCAGTCTGCCCATAATCATACTGACTGTGAGATATATGATTTCTTAGATCAGGAAAAAATAGTAGAGCTATGCAAGGTTAACGCTGAGGAGGGCGTTCACAGATTCTCTATTGTTACCGCTGGAAAAGCGTTAACTGGTGAAGAATTTGAGAAGGCCTTAGCTGCTTATGAAGAGATGAACAAAAGCTGTGACATCGAGCTTTGCGCTTCAATGGGCTTTTTAACAAGAGAACAGCTTCACAGATTACATGAAGCAGGCGTTACCAGCTATCATCATAATATAGAAACTTCAAAAAGAAATTTCCCTAATATCTGTACTACACATACCTATGATCAGAAGATGGAAACTTTAAAAATGGTCAAAGAAGAGGGAATGTACGTATGCTCTGGAGGCATTATCGGAATGGGCGAGACCTGGGAGGACAGACTGGATATGGCTATAAGCCTTTCAGAGGCAGAGGCAGACTCTATACCTATTAATGCCCTTATGCCTATAAAGGGTACTCCTCTTGAAAATCAGGAGACACTT
>JAZUFJ010000177.1:0-6421 GCA_045640645.1 Lachnospiraceae bacterium | reverse complement strand
CAGATATTGTACTTATGGACGATGATCCAAAGAAAATAGTAAAGGCAATAGCCATATCCAAAAAGTGTTTAAGAATCGTATATGAAAATATATACTTCGCGATAGGTATAAAAATAGTATGTCTTATACTTGGAGCTTTTGGTATCGCTAATATGTGGATAGCTATTTTTGCTGACGTTGGAGTAATGGTGATAGCTATTTTAAATGCTATACGTGCTCTTGCTGTCAAGAAATTGTAAATTCTTGTTGCTAACAAAAGGGTAACTGATATAACCGGAGATTATGTAAACTAAAATCAGGGAGAAGAATATTGAAGAATACGAGCAATATTGAACAGAATATTCAGGATGATTGTATTTGCGAAGAATATGTTGTCCACTACGATAGAGTAGAGGAAGTGCAAAAGGGTATGCCGGCTGAGGAAACGCGATATGATCTGGCGGAGCTTTTTAAGGTATTTGGTGATTCCACAAGAATAAAATTGTTATTTGTATTATTTGAGGAAGAGCTTTGTGTATGCGACCTGGCTGAGAGCCTTTCCATGACCCAGTCAGCTGTGTCACACCAGTTAAAGATTTTGAAGCAGAACAAGCTTGTTAAGTCCAGAAGAGAGGGAAAACAGATAATATACTCATTGGCAGATGAACATGTTAAAAGTATAATATATCAGGGACTTGAGCATATTGAAGAAGATTAGTAAGGAGAATTTTGTAAAAGATATGCAGGAAAGAAATATAAATTTTGATCAGGTAATAAACAGGTATAATACAGGATCAGTAAAGTATGATTCCAAAAAAGAAAATGGAATGCCGGAAGATGTACTGCCTTTATGGGTGGCAGATATGGATTTTAAGACATCCAGCTTTGTACTGGATGAAATATCCAAAAGAATAGAACATGGAGTATTTGGTTATACAGATACTACAAAATCATATTTTGAAGCTGTGGCAAGCTGGATGAAAAACAGACATGATCTTGAAATTGAGGAGGATTGGATAGTTCATACTCCTGGTGTAGTATTTGCTTTAGCAACTGCTGTTAAGGCTTTCACTGAGGTAGGGGATGCTGTTATCATTACAAGGCCTGTATATTATCCATTTACAAGAGTGATAGTAAATAATGATCGTAAGGCTGTTAGCAGCGACCTTGTGCTGGATAAGGATGGACGTTACAGAATCGACTATGATGATTTTGAAAAGGTTATAGTAGATAACAATGTAAAAATGTTTATCCATTGCAGTCCACATAATCCTGTTGGAAGAGTATGGGAGATGGATGAACAGAAGAAGCTGGCAGAAATATGTCTTAAGCATAATGTTATAGTAGTAAGCGATGAAATTCATGAGGACTTTACCTATAAAGGCGTAAAACATATTCCGTTTTTAAATGTCGATAAACGTTTAAAGGATATTACGGTGATGTGCACTTCTCCTGCAAAGACCTTTAATTTAGCCGGATTGCAGGTGTCTAATATACTGATACCAAATAAGGAACTTAGAGATAAATTCGCAGCAGAAATAGACAAAACAGGATATGGACTGCTTAATCAGATAGCAATAACTGCCTGTGAAGCAGCTTATAGATATGGTGAAACCTGGCTGGAAGAATTATTAAAATACCTTGAGGGTAACCTTAATTATTTAAGGGAATACCTGAAAAAGGAAATACCTCAGGTGAAGCTTATTGAGCCTGATGGAACTTATCTTGTATGGCTTGATTTCAGAGAGCTTGGGCTTACGGAAGAAGAACTTGAGGATATGATAGTTAATAAAGCTAAGCTTTGGCTGGATGCAGGATCTATGTTTGGCGAAAGCGGTGCAGGCTTTGAGAGAGTGAACCTTACCTGTAGCCGAAGCATGCTGGAGAAAGCTTTAGACAATCTTAAAGATGCAGTGAATTGTATAGAAAAGCGTTAGATTTTATTATAGAGCAGTGAAGTTATTCCGGAGGATACAATCGTGATTGTAAGTATAATGTATTTAGCATTGTTTTTGCTTTCTTTAGTGGCTGTATATTTACTTTTAGAAAATATATCAAATAAACGGTCAAGCTATTATGTTGTACTTTTTGTCCTTATCGCCATAGTTTGTCTTGCTTATTTTTCCTATAGCATAGCAAATGATGTTGGAATGGCTTTGGTAGCACACCAGTTTACTTTTTTTGATGCTACCTTTGTAATGATGTTTTTCTTGTACTGTGTTCTTGATATTTGCGGCTTTCAAATAAGTAAGAAATTAGTTATTCCGCATATATGTGCCTGTCTTTTCTTTTTAGGAATAGCCTTTACGACAGGAAAGCATAATCTATTATATTCAGATTACTGGTTTGAAACATATGAAGGGTCATCTCATCTTGCCATGAGCTTTGGCCCTCTTTATGTTCCTTTCATTATTTTTGTTGTTATCAACACATTTTCTCCTATCTTTGTAGTCATTTATTCATATATCATCAAAAAGAAAATCTCCTTTAGATATATTATAATGCTTGGAAGTCTTGAAATAATGATTCTCTTTTTGTATTTTATACAAATGGTTGTGGGGCTTGATTTTGATATACTTCCATGCGGATATGTAATGATGGAATATGTGATCCTTTTCATCATACATAGGATAGCCCTTTATGATGGCTCACAGATAGTGATATATAATAGTGAGAAAAGGCGGGAATATGGATATGTTATCTTTGATAATAAGAAGGCTTATGTCGGATCAAACGATATGGCAAGATATTTCTTTCCAGAGCTTAATGATCTTGATATTGACAGGCCGGTAAAGGATGGTTTTATAAAAACGGAATTTGTTGATAAGCTTGATAATGTGGAAGCGCCTTCAAAGATATATCAACGAAACGATAGAATGATAATGTGCACAGTAAAGCCTTATGTGCAGGGGAAAAAGCAAAAGGTATACGGCTATATAGTAGAGCTGAGAGATGATACGGAGCAGCAGGAATTTATACAGACGCTGAACGTTATGAACAATGACTTAGAGGCTGCTGTTGAAAGCGCCAACAGGGCTAATAACGCAAAGAGCGATTTCTTAGCCAGTATGTCTCATGAGATAAGGACTCCGATAAATGCTGTGTTGGGAATGAATGAGATAGCGCTACGAGAATGCAATGATGAAAATATTATTGCCTATCTTAAGGATATAAATAATGCCGGTCATAACCTTTTATATATAATCAATGATATATTGGATTTCTCCAAAATTGAAGCCGGTAAAATAATATTAATTGATGGGGATTATAGCATAGTAAAGCTTATAAAAGACGTTAGCGATATGGTGCTCTTAAAAGCAGCTCAAAAAAGTCTGATTTTAACAGTAAACGTTGATAAGGAGCTGCCTAAAACTTTATATGGTGATGAGAACCGTATCAGGCAGATAGTGGTTAACCTGCTTAATAACGCTGTAAAATATACCCATAAAGGTACTATAGAATTGAATTTTGGGTACAATATGCATTATGATATGAAAGAGGCTCAGGAAAAGTCAGATGATAAAATAGACCTGATTATATCAGTTAAGGATACCGGAATAGGTATAAGAGAAGAAAATATTCCATATCTGTTTGATAGTTTCCAAAGGGTAGATGAAACTAGAAACAAAAATATAGAGGGAACAGGATTAGGCCTTGCCATTACCAAGAGTCTTGTTGAGATGATGGGCGGAAACATAAGTGTTGAAAGCGAATATGAAAAAGGCTCAATCTTTACTGTGGTGATTCCACAAAAAGTAGTAGATAAGACACCGACAGGTGATTACGATGCTATAATTAGGAGCGAACAGAAGAAAAAAGAAGAACGTGCCCATATTGACGCATCTAACGTAGATATTTTGGTGGTGGATGACAACAAGGTTAATTTGCAGGTAGCTAAGGGCCTGCTAAAGCCTACAAAGGCAAAGGTTACTCTGGCTAACAGTGGAAAAGAATGCCTTGATATTATAAGGGAAAAGCATTTTGATATTATTCTTTTAGATCACATGATGCCTGATCTTGACGGTATTGATACTCTTCACCAGGCAAAGAAGCTTGAAAGCAACAAATGTGAGGATAGTGCATATATAGCTCTCACAGCTAACGCTATAGCTGGAGTAAGGGATATGTATATAAATGAGGGCTTTGATGATTATATCAGTAAACCTATCGACAGTGAGATACTTGAAAGCATGATACTTAAATATTCATGATAATGGGAATTGTAAGATTGGGTATTTTCGATAAATTCTTATCTGGTATATTGTCACATACAAAGATATATGTTATAGTTTAGACACTGATAACATACAAATTCTAATTATTAGAAAATGGTAAAAATATTTGATATTTATCATTTGTTTCACGTTGTTATTCCGAGAAAGGAGTTTCTATGAAAGTTGATTATGTAGTTAAAAACGCAACCATTTATTCTTCAAATAAGGATGATCTCAGACCTCAGTCTTTTGCTGTAAAGGATGGTAAATTTGTTTACGTGGGTGATGAGGCTGGTCTTTCTGATTATGAAGGCGAGGTAAAGGATATGAAGGGACAGTTTATCATCCCTGGTCTCATCGATTCCCATATCCATTTGCCAGCATCCATAGGCTTAACCTTTCTTGGAGGCAGTCCTTATATAACCGGTAACTGCAAAGCCGATGCATTTAAATTTATGAAAGATTATATTGCAGAAAATCCAGGCAAAGCTTCTTATGTTTTCATAATCAATAAAATGATGCTTGGGGATGAGGATATATGTTACGAGGAGCTGGATGAAATATGCAGTGAATCTGAGATAATACTCTTTGAGAGCGGCGGTCATAGTGCGTGGTTCAATGGAACAGTACTTAAGAACAGAGGAATTGATGACAATGTTATAGACCCAGTTCCTAACCTTCACTATTATGTGCGCGATGCAAAAGGACATCTTACAGGTAATTTCTTTGAAGGACCTGGTATGAAAATCCTGATGGAGAAAGCGGATGAGACAACGGATGAAGAAATAGAACGTCAGCTTCTGATGTGGATTGAGTATGCAAAAAAAGCAGGTATATCTGCTGTATACGAGGCAGGTACTCCAGGCTCTGAGAAATTTACCGAGCGAGTTTACGGAGTTCTTTGCCGTTTGGACAAAGAGGGAAAACTACCTATCCACGTAGAGGGAAGCTATATGATATTCCTTCCTGAATTGGTAGATGGTGCAATTGATAAACTGATCCGCATGAATAAAGAGTATTCTACCGAGCATGTCAGAGTACGTACACTTAAAATCCTATTAGATGGTACTATGAATATAGAGACTGCATACATGGTAGATCCGTTTGTATCCGGTAAGAATGGTGGACGTGTAGTTGATGAAAAGAGAATGTCCGAGCTTATTATAAAGCTTAATGAGTTGGGCTTTGACCTTCATGTGCACACAGTAGGTGATGCTTCATCAAAGACTGTTTTGGATGCGGTAGAGCTGGCACGTAAGGAATTGGGAGACAATTATCATACAAGAGTAACCGCAGCTCATCTTGAGGTTGTTCATGAAAGTAGCTTAAAGCGCTTTGGCGAACTTGATGTTTATGCAAACTTTACCCCATTCTGGCATGGCGCTTATGATTCAAGACCTTTAGGCGAAGTGCGCGCAAACAGAGTATTCAGTAGCCGTACTATTCATGATGCCGGTGCATTATTCTGTTGCTCTTCTGACAATATAGCCTTTGGTGATTTTAGCAAGTGGAATCCTCTTCTTGGAATTGAGGTAGGTATTACAAGATTATTTGATACAAATACAAAAATAGAAGATTATGTAAAGACTGGATTCCCTCTTGTACCAGCCAGCGAATGCATGACCATGGACCAGATGTTGCTTGGTTATACCATCAATAACGCATATCAGCTGAAGATAGAAGATAGGAAGGGTTCAATTGAGGTTGGAAAGGATGCCGATTACTTAGTTTATGAAGAAGATTTCTTTAAACGTGATGTGAACGGTTTAAGTCAATTAGAGCCTACAGAAGTATATTTTGGAGGAAAACTTATAAAATAGAGATAGCGTCAAAAGAGGACAGGTGCCTGTCCTCTTTTGTAGAATATAAAGATAAAGATTGCAGGTTACTTACAAGGAAAGTTAGACAATGAGTGACAAATATTAAGTAAAACAAAAGGAGGTCAGCAGTATGGAATTGACAAGTGAAATGAAAAGTGTAGCAATGCGGGCAAAGAGTGTTGAGGAGCTTTTAAAGCTTGCAGAGGAATATGGTTATGAGGTTTCCAAGGAAGAGGCAGAAGAAATCTATGCCGAGCTTAACAAAGAGGGAGAGCTTTCCGATGAGGAGCTTGAAAATGTTACCGGCGGAAGCTGCTACAGTAAGGATAATCATGGTTTGCTCATAGTTACATTGGGTAATACCTGTGATGGGTATGTAAAAGAAACTACTGAGCTTATTCCCGGTAC
>JAZUFJ010000176.1:0-4165 GCA_045640645.1 Lachnospiraceae bacterium | reverse complement strand
TGATGCGTAATTTAAAAGCCTGTACTGAAGGTGGGAACGCTGTTATGGTTATATCCCATTCCCCGGATGAACCGGCAGAGCTCTTTACAAAGGTAATAGTATTGGCAAAAAGTGAAGAGGATAAGATAGGACATCTGGCTTTTTATGGAAATGTACAGGAAGCTTACAGATTTTTTGGAGTAAATAAGCTTACTGACATAATAGTAGAGATTAATTATGAGGGTGGACATGGAAGAGCCACAGAGTTTGTAAATAAATTTGCGAGAATGAAGAAGTAGGAGATAAAGAAGGATATGAGAGAAGGAAATAGAGCAGGCTTTTTTACACAGGTAATGACAAGATTAGGAAAGCGTATGCGTCTTTTTGTAGAAGAGAGAGAATGGAAATTAATAGTTTTTGCAGTTATTATATCCTGGCTGATTTGCTATGTTATAGGTGAGGATATGTTTACGACCTATGAAAGTACAAAATCAGGCTTTTTTACTATAGTATCCGCCGCTATCTGGATTGGTATTTTCAATTCTATACAGTCAGTATGCAAAGAGCATGATACTATACGAACTGAGGTAAGAAGTGATAATCGTGTCAGCGCATATACTATTGGTAATGTTATTTTTGATCTTATTATTTGTACTGTTCAGGCTGGTATTTTTACGGCTATGTGTTATTACTTTATAGATTTTCCAGAGGCAGGAATAGTATTTGATAATGCGAAAATAGAATATTTTATTTCTCTTTTGTTAATAATATGGAGCTCTGACGTAATGGGAATAATGATATCTTCATTAGTATCTAACCCTACCGTTGCCATGACTGTAATGCCTTTTGTACTGATACTGCAGCTGATAATGAGCGGTGTATTATTTGAGCTTACCGGGAACGTTGAGAAGGTAGCTAATATTACTGTTGGAAAATGGGGTATGTCAGCTATGGGAAGTATAGGTAATCTTAACAATCCGGAGCTTCCTCTTAGCTGGAGCCTGATATTCCCCCAGGTAGTACGTTATACTACAGAGCCTGATTACGAATTTATAGCTGATAATTTATACAAGGCATGGGAAAATATGGGAATAATTGTTCTTGTATGCATAGTTGTAAGTATTATTGCCCTTAAAATAAGGGACAGATAGTTAATAGGTGTGACAGATGATTGTTTTTTTTAAAAGATTATATAATAAAATAATGAACTGGTTTAGAGGTATGAAGACCGGTAGTGACAGTCCCGGAAGGACATGTGATGATAGTTTCAGAAGTGGTAACGATTACCTTGATACTATAAAAGAGAGTGACTACAAAGCTGACAGAAATGCTCTGGCAGAAGCAAAGCTTAAGGTGAGCTATGCTACCAATACCGGAAATACAAGAAGCGAAAATCAGGATAATTATTATATTGATTCCGTAGGCAGAAAGCTGCATTCAGATACCACAGGAACAAAAGGCTTTGATATGAGCGAGCGAAGGATATTTGCGGTATTTGATGGCATGGGCGGGGAAGCCTTTGGAAGCGAAGCATCTGAGATAGCAGCGTCATGCCTGATCAATAATGCAAAGGCGATTAAAAGAGCTTCCGGTGAGGAACTGTATGACTATGTGAGCCGGTTTGTTACAGAGGCCAATGATGAAATCTGTGATATGACCCTGGAAAGAAGATGCGGAATAAGTGGAAGCACAATGTCTTTGGTGTGTATTGATGAAAACAGTATCTATGGCTATAGCTTAGGTGATAGTAAGATATACGTTTATGATGGTAATGTGATTACGCAGGTAAACGATGACCAGACAGTGGCAGCCCAAAAGGTTAAGGCAGGCATATATACAGAAGAGGAAGCAAGGAAGAGCAGTGATAATTCAAAGCTTACCATGTTCCTTGGTGTAGATATGGTAAGAAAAGGGCTGAGACCTCTTAAATATGAACCTATTGAGCTTAAAAATAAGGTTATCATTCTTTGCAGCGATGGCGTATCTAATGCATGCAGCTATGAAGAAATGATAGATATTATAAGATCCGGGGATGGAAATAAGGCAGAAAAAATAATAAAATTAGCGATGCAGAATCATTCAAACGATAATGTTACCTGTGTGCTAATAGAAAATATATAGGAGATACCGTGATGGGAAAGAATGAGCTTATACAAGAGATATTAAAACAGGTTAAGGAGCCAATATGGGAGAACTGGTACCTTAAGGAATCAATAGGATCAGGAGCTTTTAGTGAGGTTTTCAGAGCTGAAGCCAAAAGATCAAACAGAATGGATGAGGCCGCTGTAAAAATAGAGCCGATTGTTCTAGACGATGGACAGATAGCTGTAGATGAAAACAGAAAAAGAGATATTCTTGAAGCCAAAAAGGTGGCTATGGAACATGAAACATCTATCATGTATGAGCTTAGGAATTGTCCTAACATAGTTACCTATGAAGAAGAGCTGACTAAAGAATTCTATATTAATGGGGTTTTTGAAGGCTACTATTTATTAATAAGGATGGAGCTTCTTGATAATGTTTATGTAAGAATGAGAAAAGGAAGCTTTGATTATTCAGAAGAAAATATTTTGAAATTAGCAGAGCAGATAGGTAATGCCTTAAAGGTGGCACATGCTAAAAAGATTATTCACAGGGATATTAAGCCAGCTAATTTCTTTATATCAAAGGATAATGTATATAAGTTAGGTGATTTCAATATATCAAAGAAATCAGAATCAACCAGATCCTTTGCCGGTACACAGGGTTACATGGCGCCTGAAATATTCAGTGCAAAATCAAATGTAAACGATAGCTATTCTACCCAGGCAGATATCTATTCTCTTGGTATCTGTTTGTATCAGATGATGAATGGCGGTTTCCTTCCTTTTGAGGACAGGGATACCTCTATGGAAAATGCTATAGATATGAGGATGCAGGGTGTAAGATTAGCACCTCCTGCAAATGCTTCAGCCGAATTTGGAAAGATTATTACAAAGGCATGCGAATATGATATATCAAAGAGATATCAGACTATTGAGGCTATGCTTGAGGATATAAAAAGATATAAAAATGGAATCATGATAAGTGCAATAGAAGATGATTTTGCACCTGAAAGCAATGCTAATAAGTTTGTTGATCCAAATGCTACCATGTATGCAGGAACAGAGGCTACCTCATACGAAAATGTTGGGAAAACACCACAAGCAGATCCAAACGCTACCATGTATGCAGGAGCGGAGGCTACATCTTATGAGGCAGTAGCTGACAGGAACCAGTCAGCTGATAGTAAAAAAACCAGTAACAATAAAACAAGCCAAAAGCCTGTAGCAAAGAAGAAATCTTCAAAAAAATTCTTATTCGTGGTAATTATTGCAATAATAGCTATAGTGTTCTTTGTAAAAAATAAGAATGATAATACTGAGGATGAAGCAGCTAATGATGTAGCTGTTGAAAGTGTAGCAGAAGAGGCTGCACCTGCTAATGATGAAGTTGTAGCAGAGGAGGCAGCTCTTACGGCAGAGAAAGAAGCTGTTGAAGAAATTCCAGAAGAAGAAGCAGCTCTTGCTGAGGAAAAGGCAGCAGAAGAGGCAGCGCTTATGGAAGAGGAAAACAAGACGGAAGAAGCTTCAGCAGATAAAAAGGAAGAAGCAGAGGTTCCGGAAAACGTTGAATATACCACAGTTGATCTAATGGAGGTGTGTCCACCATATGATCTAGGATATGCTACTATAGGAAAGACCACAATACAGGGAGAAGAGTATAAGAATGCCATAGTATTTGATGGCTTTAGCGAAGGAAATGCATTTGCGTATTTTAATCTTAAGGGTGAATATGACGTTCTGGAATTTGATTATGCAAGAGTAGATGGAACAAAAAATGATAACCGAAATATGTTTGTGATAACAGACAATGGAAAAGGTGAGGAAAGAGAAGAAATATTAGTACGAGGAGTGGATGCCCTTGAACATTGCAAGATAGATCTGGATGGGGCAAAACAGGTTCGAATAGGTATTCACAGAGAATATAGTGGTCAGACAGATGTAGGTATAGTAAATATGCAGCTGAAGAAAATAGTATCAGATGGCAGCACAGAGATAGCAGAGGATGCTGTCACAGAAGATTCTTCAGTAGAAAAGATTAATCTTATGGAAGTATGCCAGCCATATGATCTTGGTCATGCAACTGTAGGAAAGACCACAATACA